>CAMCXA010000104.1 GCA_945883115.1 Alsobacter soli | reverse complement strand
AGTGCGCTAACCGGGCTGCGCTACACTCCGACTGTCGTGTTTATAGAGGGCGGGGCGGGGCGGTGCAAGGGTTGGGGGCGGGAAAGAATGTTCAATTTTCGTCGGCGTCGGGGCGTTCCATCCATTTGATGAGCGGCATCAAAGGGAGGATCCAGGCCATGCCGGCGATGGCGTAATAGAGGCCCTGCCAGAGTTTGCCGGCCTCCTGCAACCGGCCTTGCGCGATGGCCATGGCGACGAGGCTGTAGACACATACAAAGACCAGCATGGTGATGGTGCCAACAAGTTTGCGGTGGCGGCGGCGCATGGGGTTCTCCGGTTTTCACGAGACCTGCGGCGATATCGACGCATCGTGATGTCTTGTGGTGCAGTTTTGACGGGACTATGAGTGTAAGCGACGCTCCAATCAACCCCGGAATGAGTTTTCATGCGCGACTCAACGACCCGCTCCCCAGCCATGCTCCCTGATGACATGCGTGCTGCGCGCGGCAACGCCTTTTTGCGGCGCTGGCTGTTTGTGATGGCCGGGCTTGTATTCGGGATGGTGGTTGTGGGGGGGGCGACGCGGCTCACGGGGTCAGGCCTGTCGATCACGGAATGGCGGCCGATTATGGGGGCTATTCCGCCGCTGACGGCGCAGGATTGGGCGGACGCGTTCGCGAAATATCAGGCGATCCCGCAATATGAATTGCTGAACAAGGGGATGAGCTTTGGCGAGTTCCAGACGATTTTCTGGTGGGAATGGTCGCACCGGCAATTGGGCCGCCTAATCGGGTTGGTGTTTGCGGCGGGTTTTGTGACGTCGCTCTGGCTTGGTGCGCTCAGGGGACGGCGCGCATTGGGCGTGCTTGGTATTGGGGCGTTGGGCGGGGTGCAGGCGATGATCGGCTGGATCATGGTGGCGTCCGGCCTCAAAGAGGGCATGGTTGCGGTCGCGCCGATCAAGCTGATGCTGCATCTGACGACGGCCGCGGTGATTTTCACGCTGCTTGTGATGGTGGCGACGCGGTTTGCGCCGAAGGCTGACGAGGGGGCGCCGCGAACGATCAAACGCGGTGGCGTGATCTTGTTGCTCCTGACCTTGCTGCAGATCGCGCTTGGTGCGCTGGTGGCAGGCTCGAAGGCGGGGATGACGTGGAATACGTGGCCGCTAATTGACGGGCATTTCATTCCGCCGGCGGAGATGCTGTTTTCCGTGGTGCCATGGATCGAGAATTTCGTCGATAATGCTGCGCTGGTGCAGTTCAACCATCGCATGTCGGCTTATGTGTTGCTGATTTTTACCGTCTGGCATTGGTGGCAGGTGAAGCGGGTGATGCCCGGGACGGGGGCGTCGCGGCGGGCGATGATCAATGCGGTGCTGATTGTCGCGCAGGCCGGGATCGGGATTGCGACGCTGCTCGCAATTGTGCCGCTCTGGCTCGCACTGTTGCATCAGGCTTTCGCGTTTGTCGTGCTTGGAATGGCAGCGGCGCATGTCGGCGCGTTGTATCGGGCGCGGCCTGTGGCTGATCAGCGATAGACGAGTACCGGAATGGTCGAGTGGGTGAGGACCTTCTGGGTCTCGGACCCGAGAACGACGGCGGACAGGCCGCGCCGGCCATGGGAGGCCATTGCAATCAGATCGCATTTTTGTTTACGGGCGGTGTTCAGGATCGCCTCGTAGGGATAATCGTGTTCGACCGCGACGGTGTCGCAGGGGACTGCGTGTGTTTTGGCGAGAGCGGCTGCCTGATCAAGCAGCTTTTTCGCGTCGGCCTTGGCGTTTTTTCGATAGAGTGCGGGCGTATCGGCGAGGAAGTCTGCTTCCATCGTAAAGGTATGGAAGGGGGGATAGGCCGTCACGCAGGTGACTTTCGCGCCGATGCCTTTGGCGAAGGCCAATCCCTGCTTCAGCGCGAGCGTGCCGAGTTCGGTGCCGTCGGTGGGGATCAGGATGTGTTTATACATGGCGTGGTTCCTCAGGAGCATCGGCGATGCGGGAACCTTGCCGAAGCGTGGCGGTCATCGCCTTGAGATGGATCAAGAAAAAAGGGCGGAGGAGTACGGATCATCCTTGACAGAAGGGGGGCGGAACGTGCCCCGTCAGCATTGGATGAGTCGGGCAGGAGAGATGCGGCATGACGCATATGGCGATCATTGGCGGCGGGATTATCGGCAGTTCGTGGGCGCTGGTGTTTGCGCGGGCGGGACTGCAGGTGAAGGTGTTTGCCCGGCACGAAACGGTTCGCGCAAGCCTGCATGAGCGGATTGGTGTGATGGCCGAACGGGCGCAGGCCATCCGGCCCGATGTTCCGGTTGCGGAGATTTTGAAGCGGATCAGTCTGGTGGACGAGATCGGCGCGGCGGTGACGGGTGCAGGGTTTGTGCAGGAATCGCTCGAGGAAAAGATCGAGGTGAAACGCGAGGTGTTTGCGGTGCTTGACCGGTTGACGCCGGAGGATGCGATTATCGGTAGTTCGACATCGAGTTTCGGCGTGTCTTCATTTGCGGACGGCGTAAAGGGCCGGCATCGCTGCATCGTGGCGCATCCGGCGGCGGTGCCGCATCTGATCCCTGTTGTCGAGGTTGTTCCAGCGGTGTTTACCGCTCTGGAGACGGTGGAGACGACATTCGAATTGATGAAGGCGATGGGGCAATCGCCGGTGCTGGTGCGACGCGAGCAACCGGGGTTTGTGATGAACCGGCTGCAAGGCGCATTATTGACGGAAATGTTCCGCGTGATCGAAGACGGGTTGATGTCGCCGGAGGATGTCGACAAGCTGATCAGCGACGGGTTCGGGTTGCGGTGGGCGTTTCTCGGGCCGCTCGAGGGCATTGATCTGAATGCGCCGGGCGGGATTGCGGATTATCTCAAGCGCTACGGGTTCATGTTCGACGATCTGGCCAGACAACGCGGGGCGAAGGGGCCGGTGGTGACAAAGAGCGTGATCGCGACGCTGAACGATGCCATGCGCGGGGAATTGCCGATTGAGCAATTGGAGGACAAACGCGCCTGGCGGGACCAACGCATGGCGCGGCTGCGCGCACTCAGGGACGAGATGGGGCCGTTTTTGGGGACGGAGCCGGTGTGAGGCGCAGATTAGTGATCGGTTCGCTTCCCTCGGCGCAGTCAAACTGGTAGCGCTCATCGATCAGGAGAGACGTTTGATGCCGCATTCGGTGA
>CAMCXA010000103.1 GCA_945883115.1 Alsobacter soli | reverse complement strand
CAACGGCGTGCCTAAACAGCACTTCTATCTGTTCCTGAAAGAATGCGAATGGCGGTTCAATCATCGCCCTGCCAGCAACCTCTTGGCCGCACTCCTTAAATGGAATAATCTCACAATACTGTAACCCTATCTAGGCCAGCCCCTAAATTAATTTGAATGAAGAGTAATTAATAAACATAATTATCAATTATGATTTGTCATTTGCCGAAATACTTTCGACAGTACCATCCTTAAGCATCAGAATTTCATCAGCTAAGCGATGAATTTCTTGCGCGTTGTGGCTGACATAAACTATCGGGATTTTTATCTCATCTCGAAGGCGCTCAATATAGGGTAGAATATCATTTTTTCTAGCCTGATCGAGAGAGGCGAGCGGTTCGTCCATTAACAACAATTCAGGGGCTGACAGGAGCGCGCGCCCAATTGCGACGCGTTGGCGTTCTCCGCCTGAAAGCTGGGCAGTACCGCGGGAGAGTAAGCTCTCAAGTCCAAGGAATTTCACAACAGTTTCAAATTCGATGGCAGAGTCTTTCCTCGCAAACCACTTTCCATAGAGAAGATTACTGCGAACATTGAGGTGTGGAAAGAGGCGTCCATCCTGAAACACATAACCAATTCTTCGTTTGTGAACGGGAATGTTGATTTTTTTATCGCTATCAAACACCGTGGCTCCGTTTATTCGGATCATGCCGCTGTGGGGTGTAATGAGGCCTGAAATCATATTGACAAGGGTTGTCTTGCCGGAGCCGGAAGGGCCGCCAACGGCGAGGAGATGAGCAGATGATCGAAACTCTAGCGAGAGAGAGAAACTGCCAATCGTGTGCGTTACGGCAATCTCAAGACCCTTCATGAGATTATCCTCGTCTTGACCCGGCGGGCCATTGCTTCTGATGCGAACAGCGCAGCCATAGAAATAACGATGGCAATGATAACAAGGCGAAGCGCCGGGCCGTCACCATTTGGGATCTGCGTATAGGAATAGATCGCCGAGGGGAGCGTCTGGGTTTCGCCCGGAATATTCGAGACGAAGGTAATAGTTGCACCAAATTCACCAAGTGCTTTGGCAAATCCTAGAATAGCTCCCGCGACGATACCGGGCAAAGCCAGCGGGAGTGTGATGGTCAAAAATACCCATACCGGATGAGCACCAAGCGTAAGAGCGGATTGTTCCAGTCGCGTATCGATAGCCTCGATCGATAATCGAACAGCGCGGACAATAAGAGGAAATGCCATGATCCCGGCAGCAAGCGCAGCACCTGTCCATCGAAAGCTAAACACGATGCCGCAACACGTCTCTAAGGCGGCGCCAAGTGGGGCCTTGCGGCCAAGCGTTAGAAGCAGGAGATAACCCGTTACAACGGGCGGCAAAACGAGCGGTAAATGGACGACGACGTTGAGCAATCCATGCCCCGGAAAGCGAAAACGTGCGAGGACATAGGCGATTAGAATTGCAAATGGAAGACCAAATAAAGTTGCAAAAAAACTCGCTCGAAGACTGATCAAGAGTGCGTCAATTTCGGACGGAGTAAGTGACATGTAAATCATCTAGTTAGGCTTGACGAAGCCAAAGGACTCTAAATACTTCAGAGCGGTTGCGGAGCGCAAGAAGGAAAGAAACGCAGGACCTGCAGGAGCAGTCGACCCTTTGATCAATGCAGCAGGGTAGATGATTGGCGCGTGAGTAATTGCTGGAAAAACATCCAAAACGCGGACCTTTGATTCGTTTATTGCATCCGTTTGATAGACGATCCCCAATGGAGCTTCTCCGCGCGCCACAAATGCGAGTGTCGCACGAACGTTTTCTGTTTGGGCAGTCTTATCCGCAACCTGATCCCAAACACCGAGGGTTGTGAGCGCCGCCTTTGCATACCTACCTGCGGGGACGGCGCGGACATCCGCCATAGCAATCCGCCCAGAATCTAAAGCGTCGGAAAGTGCAAAACCGACTTCAATCTTCAAATTTAAGCTATTTTCGGCCTGGGTGATCAGGACCAGTCGATTGGCCGTAAAATCAAAGCGAGTTTCCGTTAATATTAGCGTCTTTGACTCGAGGCTATCCATCCATTCCTGATCGGCGGATATAAATACATCAGCGGGCGCTCCTTCCTCAATCTGGCGTGCGAGGACATTGCTTCCCGCATAAGTCATCGAAATTGTATTGCCATTCTCTCGGCTAAAATCAGCAGCAAGTTGGTCAAGGACCGGTTTCAGACTTGCAGCTGCAAACACATTTACTCTGCGCTCAGATTCCGCAGAGGCAGCGAACGACATCGTCGAAAGCAAGAAAAAACCGATAGAAAAACGAAAGAAGTTATTAAGGAGGTTCATTGGCGGGGCCTTTAGGATCTATTTGGGCCAGAAAATTTTCTGACTAAAACAGGCTAACCTTGAAACTACTCCCGCCGGAGCACAGCAATCTGTTGCACATCTGCAAATGACCGGTTGTATAAGACAGAATCAGGATTGGCTTGTCAATCGTGCCCTCCGCAGTTTTTGTCCTCCGGAGGGCAATGTTGTTGATTTAACTTGTTTCCCTATCTCACGCGGCGAAGAGACGTTTCGTACTTTGAGGATCGAGAACTGAATGCTTAATGCCGCAAGCCTCGCGAATATCTTTGAGTTTTTCCTCACTTATTTCAAAGAGGCCTGCATAAGTCATGCAAACGCCAATCTTTTTTGGGCCTCCAATGATCTCTGGCGGGTAGCCACCACTTCTCAATATGCGAATCATCCGTGAATCAAAAACAGCGACTACTTCTGAAAGCCCGGATGTCAGGCCAACTTCTACGATTCCTGCCAGTAGTTCGCCCGTCACATAGCTGAGTTTTCGCCCCGCTGATGGCAATTCCGCGTGCTGCGCAATGGCAAACCGTGAAACTTCCCAAATATTTGCGCTTTCAACAACGTTTCCATCCTCCAGCAAGATTGGGAAAACATCACGCAACATGTTGGGGCCAGTTGTGGGAAGTAATCGCAGGGAGCCCTGGACTATTCCGCTATTTTCGTCCACAGAGACTAAATAGAGTGGATTTTCGTCATCAAATTCATCGCGCTCTAATCCGTTCTCAACAGAAACATCCCACATTAACCGGTCGCGAAAAACCTGTGCTCGAATTTTATGCATCTCATTTACGATGAAAGAGAACTCATTACGCTCTGAACCGTTGATTAAGGTGATCATGGTTACCTCCTGAAATGTACGAGAGGTAAAACATAAATTAAATTTGGGGCTGGCCTAGATAGCTGAAAAAGGCTATTTATGTCAGATGGTTATCGAAAGGCGAAAAAGTCGACTCCTCCCAAGTATTCAAGTAGAGTTGATTAAGCAATTTGTAGCGGGCGCAACGGCTCGAACGTCGGCCGAATTGGTCGA
>CAMCXA010000102.1 GCA_945883115.1 Alsobacter soli | reverse complement strand
TGCCTG
Organism: Alsobacter soli; assembly: GCA_945883115.1. GTDB lineage: Bacteria > Pseudomonadota > Alphaproteobacteria > Rhizobiales > Beijerinckiaceae > CAIUPE01. Next base: position 3,888 of record CAMCXA010000102.1, on the reverse strand, counting down.
TGACCTGCGGGGTGTCGATCAATAGTCTGACGCTGAACGAAAACGATATCGGCTCGTACCGGACCTTTCTGAAGCTCGCGCCGCCTCTGCGGGACGAGGAGGACAGACTGGCCATGATTGGCGGCGTCGCATCGGGGCTGATCGATGTGATTGTTTCCGACCACAATCCGCAGGATGTCGAGACGAAGCGTTTGCCGTTTGCGGCATGCGCGAACGGGGCGATTGGTCTTGAAACCATGTTGTCCGCGGGGCTTCGTCTGGTGCATGGCGGCGATCTGACCTTGCCGCAATTGCTTGGCGCGATGGCGCTCCGGCCTGCGGATATGCTGGGTCTGCCGCAGGGCCGGATTCTCAAGGGCGCGCCGGCCGATCTGATTCTGCTCGATGCGGATGAACCCTTTGTGCTGGATGCGGCCAGTCTGCATTCGCGCAGCAAGAATACGCCGTTCGATCAGGCGCGGCTTCAGGGCCGCGTCCACCGGACCTTGGTTGCGGGATTGACCGTACACGAGATGTGAACGGGTTCGAGGATTGAGTTTGTTCGAGAATGCGTGTTAGCTTCTGTATAGCGTGGCAGTAGCGTCCAAAAAGGCTCCTGATGATCGTGGATTCTGTTGAACTTCAGCTCGGACTGGCACTGGTGATCGGCTATTTGTGTGGGTCGGTGCCGTTTGGTGTAGTCCTGACGCGGATTGCGGGCGCGGGGGATTTGCGCGCGATCGGCTCGGGCAATATAGGCGCAACGAATGTTCTCAGAACGGGCCGCAAGGGACTGGCAGCAGCGACGTTACTCGGTGATCTTCTGAAGGGCACGGTGGCGGTTTTGATCGCGAAGAGCTATCTCGGGCCTGATGCGGCATTGCTTGCCGCTGTTGCCGCGTTTCTGGGGCATCTCTTTCCCGTCTGGCTGAACTTCAAGGGCGGCAAGGGCGTCGCCACGTTTCTCGGTGTGGCGCTGGCGCTCTATTGGCCGGCTGCATTGGGGTTCGCGAGTGTCTGGTTGGCAATGGCCCGGTTATTCCGCTATTCTTCTCTCTCGGCGCTTATTGCGAGCGTCATCTCCCCCATGATCGCCGCGTATTCGGGCGATCTTCGTATCAGTAGCGTGCTTGGCCTTCTCACTGTGACGCTCTGGTGGACTCATCGCGCGAATATCGCTCGCTTGCTTGCCGGAACGGAGGGACGTATCGGAGCAAAATAATGACGGATTCGGGCGGCAAGACTGGTTTTCGCTTAACGGATGAACAAAAACTCGACTGGATCCGCTTGATCAGGTCGGAAAGCATCGGCCCGCGGACGTTTCAGACCCTGCTGAACCGTTTTGGCGGGGCCAGGGCGGTGCTGGAGGCGCTACCCGACCTGCTCAGGTCGCAAAATAAAACCATCAAAATTTGTTCGCAGGCCGATGCCGAACGCGAATTTGAAACGGCGCGGCGATATGGCGTGACATATCTGGCGCTTGGCGAGCCAGAATATCCGCGATTGCTGCGGGAAGTTCCCGCACCGCCGCCCTTGATCGCGGCGAGGGGAAATCTGAAAATCTTGCAGGAAGGTGGTATCGCCATTGTCGGGTCGCGCAATGCGTCGGCGGCGGGGTTGCGGCTTGCTGAAATCTTCTCGCACGGATTTGGCCGGGCCAATCTGCCCGTGATTTCAGGCCTCGCCCGCGGCATTGATGCCCATGCCCATCGTGCAGCGTTGCAAACCGGCACAATTGCCGTGCTGGCAGGCGGGCATGACCGGATCTATCCCGCCGAGCACGCTGATCTCCTCGATTCAATTCTGGAGACAGGGGCCGCCATCTCTGAAATGCCGATGGGATGGGAACCGCGCGGGCGGGATTTTCCGAGGCGCAACAGGATCATCTCCGGACTTTCGGACGCCGTTCTCGTCGTTGAAGCGGCGTTTCAATCCGGATCGCTGATCACGGCCCGTTTTGCCGGCGAACAGGGCAGGGATGAGTTTGCCGTTCCCGGATCGCCTCTCGATCCACGGGCGGAGGGAACCAATGCGCTGATCCGCGACGGCGCCGTGCTTGTGACACAGCCCGAGCAGATCGTCACGGCCCTTGAGGCCAGCCGAGGGCGGGTTGAATGGCCGCCGCGCGCCGAGGAGGAGCAGCGCGCGGCAGGGGAGGAGCCTTTGTGGGACGAACTCGACCTGGATATCGAACCCACAACGGCCCTTGTCTTCAAAGAGCCGTCACCGGCGGAACGCGTGACATTTAACCCGCCGAATGATTACTCGGAACGTCCTGAAAGCAGCGCGATGGGAACGCATGACACTATTATCGCGCTGATGGGGCCGTCGCCTATCGGTGTTGATGATCTCATCCGGCTTTCCCGCTTGAGTCCCCGGGTCGTCCAGATGGTTCTGCTCGATCTTGAACTCGGCGGCCAGATCGAGAGACATGGTGGCAGGCTTGTATCTTTGGTCCTGCCACCAGCCCGGGAGATCAATGAGGGTCGTTGACTTTTCCGCTTCGGGCAGTTGCCTCGATCCGGGCCATCTCGAGGAAATAAGCCAAAAGATCAAGCCGTGCGGAGCGGGCCATTGCGGCCATTTCGCCGACCATCTGGCTCACATAGAGCGCAACCTGTTCGGACTGAAATTCGTTCACCGCGGGTGTCATGATGTCAGACTCGAGCTCGTCGTCGTCGGCAAGTGAGGCCCTGATTTTGCTGAGATTGGAGAGAGCCATGGTGTTCACCTTTCTTGTGTCGGAGCGACTCTTCATAAAACGACCTACCATCATAAATGCATCCTTGTTTCGATCTACAATTTTCAAGTGCAAAAAAGAGAGATTTGTCGCATAGGTTGTATTACGTGAATCTCTCTCTTTATTCAAGTCATCTAACGTTTCGTCATATCAACGTTTATTGAGTGATTTACGTTTCGTCGTATTTTGAAAAAAAATTAAGGAAAAATACGGCAATTAACATGTTAAATGACTAGAAATAGCGCTTCAAGCGTCAAAATTTAACATGTTAATTGATGTTTCATGGAGTAACGAGAGATAGCCAAATCGGAATTGTCACGATCGCGATGATTGTTTGAAGGGTCAATATCCGGGCCATCAGGGGCGAATCGCCGCCAAATTGCCGCGCCAGAATGTAGGAGGCACTGGCCGTCGGAACAGCGGTACACACGACCACAACCGACAATTCGACCCCTGAAACGCCGAAAAACCGCGCAAAGCTTAAGGCAAGTAGTGGCATGACGCAGAGTTTTAGCAGAATCGGCAAGATCAAATGTCCTAGTCGAGACTCTGTGCCTGTTGCCGGTACACTTTTGAGTTGTAATCCTGCCCCCACAGCAAGCAGACCGGCAGCCAGCGACGCTTGCCCGAGCAGCGACGCGGCATTTACAGCCGGCACGGGTATCCAGTGGCTCACCGGATTGAGGCAAACGCCGATGATCGATGCGAGAATGAACGGATTGCGCAGGAGCGAGAGGATGAACGGCTTTGCGCGCAGGGGTTGTGCCGATGCGTGCCGCGTCAACACGCTGACCGCCAGAACATTGACCAGCGGGATCATGGCAGCGATCGCAATGGCACAGAGTGTCGCGCCGGGCGTGCCGTAAAGCTCGGTTGCAATGGCGAGGGCGACAAAGGAATTCCAGCGGGTCGAGCCTTGGAAAACCGACGTGAATGACGGCCCCAAAAGTCCAAACCTCTGCTCGAGCCAAGGCCTGATGGTGATAAGCAAAGCGGAAACAGTCAGAATGGCAAGCACAAGCGCGCTGCCCATTTCAAGAATGGGCGCATTGCTCAAATCCGCTTGCGCCATAGTGGTTGCGATCATCGCCGGAAACAGCACAAGATAGGTGACTTTTTCGAACCCGTCCCAGCTTTCCGCCTTGATGGTGCCGCTTGCCCGTAAACCC
>CAMCXA010000101.1 GCA_945883115.1 Alsobacter soli | reverse complement strand
GCCGCGCGAAGTCGCCAAACACCCGACAAGCGGCGAGCCGATTCTCGCCAGTATCGGGCGGTTCGGACCCTATGTGCAGCACGGAAAAACATATGCCAATCTGGGCAATGAGGATGATGTTTTAGAGATTGGCGCCAACCGCGCCATTGATCTGATTATTGCCAAGGAAAGCGGTAAGGGCGGTTCGCGCTTCGGCCGGGCGGCTGCAACGCCAGCGAGGATTGTCGGCGCCCATCCCGAAGGCGGCGATATTCTTGCCAGAGACGGAAAATATGGCCCCTATGTCAGCCATAACGGCATCAATGCCACCCTGCCAAAGGGCAAGGCTGCCGATGCAGTGACGGTTGAGGAAGCCGTTGTACTGCTCGCTGCCAAAGCCGCTGTAGGCCCCTCCAAGAAGCCTGCACGGGCAGCAGGCCGCAAGGCACCAGCAAAAACGACAGCTGCAGCAAAAAAGCCTGCTGCCAAAAAACCAGCGGCAAAAAAGGCCGCTGCACCAAAGGCGAAAGCTGCGAAAAAGACCTGAGACCCGCGGATATCAAGCCGGTCGCCTTATGGCGATCACTGCTTGAAAAGGGGATGGATAACCTTGTCCCCCGCACGAATGCCGAGCTTCTCTGTAATACCGGCATTGATCTCGAGAACGGCGATCACCGGCTCACCCGATGACAGCGCTGTGAGCGAATAAGGCTCGGTATTTGCCGCGATCCGGGCGATTAAGCCGTTTTTGCGAATGAAAACCATATCGAGCGGGAGGGGTGTGTCCTTCATCCACATGAAGACCTCCCTTTCGGCCCCGAAATCGAACAACATGCCACGATCAGCCGGAAGGTAATTCCTGAACATGAGGCCTTTCTCACGCTCGGATTCAGTCCGCATCACCTCGACATCGAAGGATTTTTGTCCCGAAGCCGTCATGATTGTGACCTTTTCGAGCGGTGCCGCGCCCACCCCCGACGCCGTAAACCACATCAATGGGATCAGACACAGCACTGAAACGAAAACGCGGCCAATTCCCCTGAGCAGGAATGGCCGCGCATGAAACTGCTTTAAATCAAACATCATTCTCATCGGAGATATCTGCCCCTTCGCAGACATCTCGTCAATGTGAAAACGGCAACCCGCCATCAACGGGACGAACCTCGGACGCCATCAAGCCTTTCGACCCCGTGCCATACCGGATCAAGAGTTCCTGATCAGGACGCACCTCGGCCAAACCATATTTTCTGAGCACTTCCATATGCAGGAAAATATCAGGTTTGCCTTCGCCCTCATTGGCAAAACCGAAGCCACGGGTCCGGTTGAACCACTTCACCGTCACCCGAACAAGCCCGCTTGTCGGCTCAAAAGTTTCATGCGTTCTGGCGATCTGGGTCTGCGACGGGTGCAGAGCAGCCGAATAGTCCATCGATTTGATGGTAATTGCCTGCATTCCGCGCCGGGCTCTAACCGCGTCGCACACAATGCGCGTTCCCTCATAGGCGACCTGATACCCGCCACGTTGAAGACACGTCACATGCAATAATACGTCAGGGCTTCCATCATCGGGAATGATAAAACCAAATCCCTTGGAAACGTCGAACCACTTGATCGTTCCGGACACCTCGACGGTAACAGCCCCCGGATCCATAACCGGTTCAGTTTGCGCCTGGTACATACTCCCCGATTCAACAAAAGCGAAGTTATCAGACTCTGGAAAAGCACTTTTCGACATTTATTCAACCTTACTTTGCAACACTCATCCACCGAGCATGGCGACTCGACATGAAACTCTTTGCAATTTTATTAACCTTACGTCAATCAAAAAAATAAAAGCTTAGAAAAAATTATAAAACAAAAATATATTTTTATTTTTTTAATATTAACTATAAAAATATAAAATTTATTATAATTGTTATTTTTAAATTAATAATTCAATAAAATTTCCAATGTCATCGTGGATTGTTAAGTCTGCATAAATATCAAGAGGTGTCATTTCTCGATTAACTATGACAAGTTTTGCACCGTTATGCTGAGCGATCAAGGGCAACCTTGCGGCAGGTTTTACACTGAGCGATGATCCGAGCACGATAAATAAATCACATGATTCGGATATCTCCTTCGCACGGCGAAGGGCTTCTGTCGGGATGGATTGACCAAAGGAAATTGTCGCTGATTTGACGATCCCGCCGCAGGCCTCGCAGATTGGCGGGCACCCGCTTTTTTCAAAAACACCACGAACGAAAGACAATTCATGCCGCCTCTGGCAGGTGAGGCACTCGGCAAAGGAACCATTGCCGTGCAGTTCGATGATTTTCTCGGGCGCGACACCCGACGCCTGATGCAGATTATCAATATTCTGTGTAATGATTGCCTCGATTTGTCCCGCTTCGACCATCTTGGCCAAAGCGCGATGCGTCCGGCCCGGCTTTGCACCTGCATAGAGATCATCCATCCTGAATTTTCGCTGCCAAGCATCAATACGGGCCGCCTCGCTCGCAAGATACTCGGAAAAGTGAATCGGCTTGTTCACGAGCCATGGACTATCCGGCGAGCGGAAATCCGGAACGCCCGACTCGGTGGAGATGCCTGCTCCAGTGAACGCAACGATGCACGACGACTGGTCGACCAGTCGTTGAAAAGCTTCTGCAGCCCCTCTCAATGAAGCCGTTTCGTTCTGTTGCACGCGCCTCGCTCCCCCACCCGCGAGAGAACTTTAGCGCAATGATAGGCCGAATAACAGGGACGATCCTATTTGCTTCGCGTCGCGGATCTCGCCATGTTCCGGAACTTTTCGGCCGAGTCCAGAAGTTGCCGCTTGAAGGCCGGATCGGTCGTCGCAGCCGCCTCGCGCTCCAACTCGTCAGCACGTTTATTGTGATAACCGGGTGGCAATTTCGGCCGGCGCTCGAGGCGAGCCAACGCCTCATCAAGCGGAACTGATGGCTCGTCAGGTTCCGGTTCGGGCAGTTCCGCTTTTTCACTTTGCGGGAGCGAATCGATGAAGGACGGCGGCATGACCGGTTCGGGCGTTACCGGCGGGGGGGAGAGGATCACACGAGCAGGCTCTTCGACACGGGCGAAACGATCCTCGAAAATGCCAACGACCGCGGACGTCGATTGCGGCACCACCTCCACGACAATAGGCGCATCAACAGCCTCAGGCGCAGCCTCAGGCTCAGGCTCAGGCTCAGGCTCCAAGACAACAGGCTCGGCGGCGATTTTCAGCGCTTTCTTCGGCAAGAACGGGAAGGACGGCAAATCGACAAATTCGGGCTCCGGCGGCGCCTTCGGTTCGACAATCGCGTCTTCCACCGGCCCGGCTGCAACGGTTGGCAATGGGGGGCCATATTCAGCGGTATCCATGACGGCGAAAATACCGTCGATCTCAGCTGCCGGCTCTTCAAGCATTTCATTGGCAACGCCTTCCTCAGGCAAAGCGACGCTCTCGGCCACCGGATCGGGCACGGCATCGACCGGAACGACGCTGTCGGTCACGGACTCCGTCGTGAGTTCAGGCACGGGATCATCCGCACGCATCTCGATCACCGGCTCCGGCTCGACGGCGGCCACGGGGTCGGCACTGACCGTCTCGGCGGTTGGTACGTCAATCACAGTGTCGGCAAGGACTGTTTCAACCACTGGCGCCGCGGGGATGTCGGCCGAAGGCGCATCGGGCGGGATCTCGGCGTCCTCCGGTTCAACCGCCTGCTCATTCGCCGCTTCGGCTGATGCCTCCTCTTCCGGCTCCTCCTGCGCACTGATCACGTCATCGGGCTGCGATTCATCCGGCTCCACTTCATCCGGCGGCGCCTCGGCAGGAACAGTTTCTTCGGTCACATCCGAAAACACGTCCACCACGCCCTGCGCCAGAAGCTCCTCCAGATCATGCGGTGTCAGATCAATCACATGGCCGATCATCAATTGTACGCCGCGAACGAC
>CAMCXA010000100.1 GCA_945883115.1 Alsobacter soli | reverse complement strand
AAGGATAACAAACGCAGCGCCTTTTCCAGATCGACCTGATCGGGCGTTACCCCTTTCGGCAGGCTTTGCCGCTTCGGCTTCTCGCCTTCACCGAGCTGGACATAGGGCCCGAAACGGCCATCGCGCAGCGTAACGCTTTCGCCCGTTGCCGGATCATTGCCGAGATTGCGTGTACCGGCTTGTTGGCCATTACCTGCAGCTGCATCGCCTTCACCGGATGCTGCGAGTTGGCGCGTGTAGCGGCATTCGGGATAATTCGAGCAGCCGATGAATGCGCCGAACTTGCCGAGCTTGAGCGAGATGTGACCGGTGCCGCATGTGGGGCAGCCGCGAGGGTCGCCACCATCCGCCTTGGGCGGGAAGAGTTGCGGCCCCATAATGCCGTTCAGCGCCTCGAGCACTTCGGTAACACGGAGCTCTTTGGTGTTGTCGATCGCGGCAGAGAAATCGTGCCAGAACAGGCGGAGCACTTCTTTCCACTCAATCTCGCTATTCGAGATCCGGTCGAGATCACTCTCAAGCGCCGCGGTGAAGTCATACTCCACATAGCGACTGAAAAAGCTTTCTAGGAAGGATGTTACCAACATTCCTTTATCTTCTGCATGAAGACGCTTTTTCTCGATTTTGATATATTCGCGCTCGCGCAAGACGGCCAAAGTTGAGGCGTAGGTCGAGGGGCGGCCAATGCCGAGTTCTTCCATCCGCTTGACGAGCGACGCTTCGGAAAAACGCGGTGGCGGTTCGGTGAAATGCTGCTCGGCTTTGATCTCGCGCTTCTTGAGTGTCTCGCCCGCATCCATCGGCGGCAGACGACGGCTGTCTTCGTCATCGCCGTCATCATCGCTCGATTCCTGATAGAGCTTCAGGAAGCCGTCAAATTTTACGACCTGGCCAGTCGCCCGCAAATCGAGGAGGTGGGCACCCGCCTTTGCCGCGATCTCGACGGTGGTGCGCTCGAGTTGCGCCGATTCCATCTGGCTGGCCAATGTCCGGACCCAGATGAGTTCATAGAGCCGCGCCTGTTCAGAATCGAGCATCCGCGCGACTTGCTTGGGGTGGCGGCCCATATCGGTTGGACGGACAGCCTCATGCGCTTCCTGAGCGTTCTTCTGTTTCGACGTGTAGCGGCGGGGAGAAGCGGGCACATAATTTGCTCCGAACTCCGCACCAATCACACGGCGCGCCGCCGAGATCGCCTCGGGTGCCATGTCGACGCCGTCGGTTCTCATATAAGTGATCAGGCCGACTGTTTCGCCGCCAATATCAACGCCTTCATAGAGGCGTTGGGCGATCTGCATCGTGCGGGCGGGAGCGAGCCCGAGCTTGCGGCTGGCTTCCTGCTGCAAGGTCGAGGTTGTGAAGGGCGGGTAGGGATGGCGCTTGGCCGGTTTGGCCTCCACCGAGGTGACCGTGAAGGTGGCAGCGTCCAGATCGCGCTTGAACGCTTCTGCTGCGTCACCGTTTCCGATGTCGAGACGGGTGATTTTTTTACCATTTGCGCCAACGAGCCTTGCCTCGAAATCCGCACCTTTCGGCGTCGTGAGCAAGGCGGTGAGCGACCAATATTCGTTTTTGACGAAGGCGTTAATCTCGCGTTCGCGGTCACACACGATCCGGAGTGCGACGGATTGAACGCGGCCGGCAGAGCGTGCGCCCGGCAATTTGCGCCAAAGCACGGGCGAGAGCCGGAAGCCGACGAGGTAATCAAGGGCGCGGCGCGCGAGATAGGCATCGACAAGAGCTTGGTCGACCTGACGCGGATGGGCCATCGCATCGAGGACGGCATCTTTCGTGATCGCGTTGAAGGTGACGCGTTCGACGGGAATGCCTTTGAGCGCATGGCGGGCATTGAGGGCTTCGACAATATGCCATGAAATAGCCTCGCCCTCGCGGTCCGGATCGGTTGCGAGGATAAGGCCGTCCGAGCCTTTGACGGCGGCGGCAATATCGGAAACGCGCTTCGAGGACTTCGCCTCGATCTCCCATTGCATCGCGAATTCGGCTTCCGGATCAACCGATCCGTCTTTTGCGGGCAAATCCCGGATATGACCAAACGAGGCGATCACCTCGTAGCCTGGGCCGAGATATTTATTGATGGTCTTGGCTTTTGCCGGCGATTCGACGACCACGACCTTCATTGAAAAACCCTTCGAACAATGGATAAAGCGCGTCTCATGTCGCAAGTGTAGCGCACCCGGTCAAGAGCATGGCCCGGAAAATCGGACATTCACGCTTTCTGTGGGCCGTTGATTTACCCGCTTGCCGCCCTTGTTGAATAGCAATATAGCGGTGGCTAACATGCGTATTGACCTCGAAACCGCAGCGATTTTCCCCCATCGGCATTTGTTGGGCATAGAGGGGCTTTCGCCCCGCGATATCGAAATATTGCTCGATCACGCCGACCAAGCTGTCGAAATTTCCCGTCAGGTTGAGAAGAAAAAGTCCACTTTACGCGGGCGGACGCTGATCAATCTGTTTTTCGAGGCCTCTACCCGTACGCAGGCCTCGTTCGAATTGGCCGGCAAGCGCCTTGGCGCGGATGTGATGAACATGTCGGTCGCGTCATCCTCGATCAAAAAGGGCGAGACGCTGATTGATACGGCGATGACGTTGAACGCGATGCGACCGGATCTGATTGTCGTTCGCCATCATGCCGCCGGTGCGGTGCAATTGCTTGCGCGGAAAGTGGACTGTGCCGTGATCAATGCGGGCGATGGCGCGCATGAGCATCCCACGCAAGCTCTGCTCGATGCGCTGACGATAAGGCGGAACAAGGGGCGCATTCGCGGGCTGGTTGTTGCGGTTTGCGGCGATATCCTGCATTCGCGGGTTGCGCGCTCCAACCTCATTCTGTTGAACGCGCTGGGCGCGAATGTGCGGGTGATCGGGCCGTCGACCTTGCTTCCGCCGGGCATCGAGCGGATGGGCGCGACCGTGTTCACCGATATGCGGCAGGGCCTGAAAGACGCGGATATCGTGATGATGCTGCGATTGCAGCGCGAGCGGATGAACGGCTCCTTTGTGCCGTCGGTGAAAGAATATTTCCACTTTTACGGGCTAGACGCCGAAAAGCTCGCTTTTGCGAAGCCCGACGCGCTTGTAATGCATCCCGGCCCGATGAACCGGGGCGTCGAAATTGCCTCCGAGATTGCCGATGGCGCGCAATCGCTGATCCGCGAACAGGTCGAGATGGGGGTGGCGCTCAGAATGGCGGTGCTCGAGATTCTAGCGGCCAATTTGCCGGGGACGGGAGTTCCGGCATGAGCGCGCATCGTCCGGTCCTCATCATCAATGCCGAGATCGCCGATCCGCTCACGGGCCGCACGGAACGCGGCAGTCTCGCCATCGAAGACGGCATGATCCATGATTTCGGACGCGCGATCGATACGCCGCCGGAAGGTGCTTTGATCATTGATGCGCGCGGGCGGACGCTGGCGCCGGGGCTTGTTGATCTCAGGGCTTTTGTCGGCGAGCCGGGGGCCGAGCATCGCGAGACCTTGGCCTCGGCGGGTCGTGCGGCCGCGGCTGGAGGGGTTACGACAGTTGTGTGCATGCCCGATACCGATCCGCCGGTGGATGACCCTGCCGTTGTCGATCACCTTGTGCGCCGGGCACGGGATACGTCGCCGGTCCGGATGCTGCCCTCCGCGGCACTGACCAAGGGACTTGCCGGCAAGGAGATGACGGAATTCGGCCTGCTGCAAGCAGCGGGTGCGGTGATGTTTACGGATGGTGCGAAGTCGGTGCTCGATTCAAGGGTCATGCGGCGGGCGCTGACCTATGCGCGGGACCGTGGCGCGCTGATCGCGCATCATGTCGAAGATCCGTTTTTGGCGGCTGACGGCGTGATGAACGAGGGTGAATTGTCGAGCAGGCTCGGTCTGCCGGGTATTCCGCTGGTAGCCGAAACGATCATGCTTGAGCGGGATATCAATCTCGTCCGGCTGACGGGGGC
>CAMCXA010000099.1 GCA_945883115.1 Alsobacter soli | reverse complement strand
TGTTTCCGATGCCGCGATTGCCGCCCAGCAGGGCCGCATGGGATACCCCGAAGATGTCGCCCGCGCCGCGCTGTATCTTGCCAGCGATGACGCGGAATTTGTCACCGGCCAGCAACTCTTCGTCGATAACGGCTTCTCCGCCGTCTGACTGGGAAAACCAACAGCCCGGGCACAGGATAATGATCCGCTAAGGCGCTTCCGCAGTATACTTGGCGGTTTCCGTATCAATCCAACAGGGCATTCCATAGAATGGCTGATCGCTTGTTCCCGCCCTCACGCGCCGAAGCCCTCCGCCGGCTCGCGCATTTTGCCCCCAAAGCCGGTTCAGCCTATGCCGCAGGCCGCAACACGGATAGCGGCCCGGATCAACAAGGAGCCGTTTCAAAGCTCTCGCCCTATCTCCGTTACCGGCTCCTCACCGAGCAGGAGACCGTGGCCGAAGTTTTGGGACGACATAGCCTGACCGCGGCCGAAAAATTCGTGCAAGAAGTGCTGTGGCGCACCTATTGGAAAGGCTGGCTGGAAATGCGCCCGGAGATCTGGTCGCGCTATCTGGCCGGGCGCGACACGGATCGGGAGCGATTTCACGACACTCACGCACTGGCCGATGCCGAAGCGGGCCGCACCGGAATAGAAGGCTTCGACGACTGGGCACGCGAACTCGTAACAACGGGCTATCTGCACAATCACGCCCGCATGTGGTTCGCTTCGATCTGGATTTTCACGCTCCGCCTGCCATGGACCTTGGGGGCGGATTTCTTCCTGCGCCATTTGATTGATGCCGACCCTGCAAGCAACACGCTCTCCTGGCGCTGGGTTGCCGGGTTGCAGACGGCAGGCAAAACCTATCTCGCAACAGCGGACAATATCGCACGCTACACAAATGGCCGCTTCGCCCCGAAGGGTCTGGCGAAAAACGCACCCCCTCTGACCGAGCCACCCATCCCCGCTCCAACCCCTCTCTCCGCTCACCCGGTTTGGGATAAACGCGCACCATCTCTTCTGCTGGTCACCCATGAGGATCTCCACCCGGAGTCCCTCTTTCCCGTTGGCTCAAGGTTCAGCAACGCCCTGATCATCAATGATCATACCCTTTTATGGGGCGAAGGCGCCCGCCAATTCGTGAGCACCGCCGTCACCGACACCGCGGCGCGGCTTGCTTCCCGTTTCAAATGCGGCGTCGAGATCACAAACACGCTCGATCCGGAAACACTGATCGCAGCCGCCCGGGCAGCAGGCACACGCCAGATATTGACTGCGGATACGCCGATTGGCCCCGTTGCAGAGGTCTTGTCCAGCAGTGAACCGGTTCTCGCCCGCGAGGGGATCAGCCTCGTCCGTGTGCGCCGCCCATGGGACAGCGCCTTCTGGCCGCACGCCAAGCGCGGTTTCTTCGCCTTCAAGGAACAGATGCCCCACCTCCTAAGGGCGGGAGGCCTGCTCTGACCGGCCCTCTCAACATTGTCTGGTTCAAGCGCGACCTGCGCCTCACCGATCATCGCCCCCTCGCAAGCGCTGCCGCGCGCGGCCCCGTTTTACCGCTCTATATCGCCGAGCCGGAACTCTGGGCCGAGCCCGATGCGTCTGAAAGGCAATGGGCCTTTGTCGCGGAAAGTCTGATCGAACTTCGCAAGGCCCTCGCAGCCCTCGGCCAGCCTTTATGCATCATGCTCGGCCATGCCGTGCCCGTCCTTGAGATGCTCCGCCAGCGCCACGGCATTGCTGCCCTCTGGAGCCACGAGGAAACCGGCAATGGCTGGACGTATGAACGCGATAAAGCGGTTGCGGCCTGGGCCAAAAACGCCGACATCCCCTGGCATGAGGCACGACAATTCGGCGTCGTCCGCCGTCTTCGCTCACGCAATGGCTGGGCCGCCGCATGGGATCGCGATATGGCCGAACCCGTGACAGTGCCGCCTGAAGCGCTGACGCCGCTTGCCGGTGACTTTCCGTCCCGTATTCCTACCGCCGATGAGCTCGGCCTTGCACCCGATCCCTGCCCCAAGCGCCAACCCGGCGGCCGAACTGCAGCCTTGTCCACGCTGCACAGCTTTTTGAACCAACGCGGCCGCAGCTACCGGTTCGAAATGTCGAGCCCCGTCACGGCATTCACATCCTGCTCGCGTCTCTCCCCGCATCTGACATGGGGCACGGTCTCGATGCGCGAGGTCGCTCAGGCAAGTCAGGCCCGGATATCAGCCCTCAAAGGGCTCGATGATCCCCGCTCGAAAGCATGGCGCGCCTCCCTCGTCTCGTTTATCGGGCGCCAGCACTGGCATTGCCACTTCATGCAGAAACTGGAGGATGAGCCGCGCATCGAGTTTGAAAATCTCCACCGCGCCTATGATGGCGTGCGCCCCGCAAGTAGCGATCCGTCCCGCCTCGCCGCATGGATCACTGGCAGAACGGGCTTTCCCTTTATCGATGCCTGCATGCGCGCCCTCGACCAGCATGGCTGGATCAATTTCCGGATGCGCGCCATGCTGATGTCCTTTGCAAGCTATCATTTGTGGCTACCATGGCGCGAAAGCGGGCTTCACCTTGCACGGAAATTCGTCGACTACGAGCCCGGCATTCATTGGTCGCAGGTTCAGATGCAATCGGGAACAACGGGCATCAACACAATGCGGATTTATAATCCGGTGAAGCAAGGCCTCGATCAGGATCCGACCGGCACTTTCATACGGGCCTATCTTCCCGAACTCGATCCGGTACCCGACAGTTTCATCCACGAACCATGGCACTGGCCCGACGCCGCAACCCTGAACTATCCCGGCCCCATCGTGGATAACGCGGCAGCCGCAAAAGCCGCCCGCGAGGCTCTTTATGCGCTGCGCAAAGGGTCAGAACACAGGGAAGTAGCCCAAAAAATCGTCAAAAAACACGGCAGCCGAAAAGCCGGCATTCCGATGACCGGACGAAAAACAAGATCGGCACCCAAGAAGACAAACACAAAGCAACTCGCTCTGGATTTCTGATGAAAGTGTCAATCCGGAACTGCTAACGTCACTTGAAAGAACGCGTCAAACGTAGCTTGACATGTCAAACGTTGCTTGACATAAATCCTGATGGATATCGCAAGCACCTCCCACAAAGCACTGCGCCGGTTTTTCGAGACCGGCAACGCAAAAGGTCTTGTTGGCGATGCTGCGCGTATCCGCAAAATGCTGGCATTTATCGATGCCGCAGGCAGTTTTGACGAATTGGCCGTGCCATCCAATTATGGGCTGCATGAGTTGGTCGGCAACAAGGCCGGATACTGGGCAATGACGGTAACCAAAAACTGGCGCCTGACCTTCATCAAGATCGATGAAACCACGATTGCCGAGCTGGATGTGGAGGATGACCAAGAATGGCTGTGACCATGCACCCCTCGCTAGCCGTTCATCCGGGTGACTGGCTGAAGAGCGAAGTTGTCGATCCCCATGGTGTGAGCATCAACCGCCTTGCGGCCAGCTTCCACGTAACCCGCCAGACGCTCAGCAACCTGTTCAATGGCCACACCGCCCTTTCGGCCGACATGGCAATCCGGTTCGAGAAAGCCTTTGGCATCAAGGCCGATACATTGATGCGGATGCAAACAACCTATGACTTGGCGCGGGCGCGTGCCCGTGCTGACAAGATCGTCATCGATAGGGTTCCGCCGGCCGCCTGAGTGAGCGACTTGTGATCTCCCTCTAAGAGGGTTGGGCGCTATCAAGTGCCATCAGCGACATTAATTTTTCCTGGGTGGCTTCTTCAGGGCTTAATTCACCCGTTAATCTGCCTTCACGCATGGTCACGATCCGGTCGGCCACAGCCATAACTTCCGGCAGCTCCGACGAGATCACAACAACGGCAATACCGCGCCCGGCCAGCGTATCCAATATCTCGTGAACCTCAGTTTTCGCCGCAATATCGATACCGCGGGTTGGTTCATCGACAATCAAAATCTTCGGATCGAGCGACAACCAGCGCGACAGCACAATCTTTTGTTGATTGCCCCCGGACAGGTTGGAAATCAGCTGCTCCGGCCCTGTCA
>CAMCXA010000098.1 GCA_945883115.1 Alsobacter soli | reverse complement strand
AAATGGTGCCGCTTAGGTGACTCGAACACCTGACCCCCGCTTTACGAAAGCGGTGCTCTACCGGCTGAGCTAAAGCGGCAACGCCGCGTGATATGCCCGAATTCGCGCTGATTGGCAAGCGAAACCACATCAAGCCCCGAGCCAATCATCGGTCGGGCAACCCCGCTAGTCAGTGCCGGTAGCGCGTCCCGCTCTCGATATCAGGTGCATCAATACCCGGATCGTCGGGCGGTTGAGTGATAGGAAAAACGACATCTTCAACGATTCTGGGCGGTGAAGCATTGCCCTGATCGGACTTACGCCCGCCCATGCCATCTCGTGCGAATGCCGCGCCTGAAAGTTTAGCGGATGCCCGCGTCCCCGCACGTCTTGGACGCCCCCCTGGATCATCGGATACCCGAGACATCGACTGAGAAGCATCCACTTCGCTGTCATCCTCCAGCGATACCGCATGACCAGTCTTGTCTGCTTCAATCTGCCGGCTTCGCACCGCTACCAGATTGGCATCCAACGCCTCGGCCAGCCGGCGATCCGCAATTGCTTCAACAGGCACCATCCATAAAAACGCATCGAGACGCCCCGTCACCGGAGACACCGGAGCCCAATGATCCGACATGACACCGTCCGCAATCCACAGCGGATCGCGCGGCGCACGCGATGCACGCGCCAGCCACTCCTTCACAAGACCATCATTGCCATGCTCGATCTCCTCCAACTCCGCCATGATCAGACAGGTCCGAACCGTCGGATGGCTCGACGAAAGCGGCTCCATCACCTCCCGCGCGCGATCGAATTCCCGCGCCTCAATAGCTGTTTCCGCCAATAGCAACCGACTTTCGGAATGCCCCGGTTGAATAGAAAAGAGTACTTCCGCACGAGCGATCCGCTCGCGCGCCGCATCCCCCGAACGGATTGCAAGGTATCCGACGCCAAGTTCAGGGTGGGGAGATCGCTTCCACGCCGCCTCAATGACCTTGGATGCCTTACGGAACTCACCACGCTTGGCATAAATCCTTGCCAGCAAAACCGACGCAGCAACCAGATCAGGCGCTAATTTTACAGCTTCACGCGCTCTGTCCAGTGCAACATCCGGATCGTTCTCCGCCGCCGCCATCGCAAGCGCCGTCAGTAGAACCGCGCGATGCCGTTTGAACGTCGCACGGTCGATCATCCGGCTTGCACGATCCAAAGCGCCAAGCGCCGCCTGCCAATTTTTTGTCCGCCCGTGATACTCGAGAATGGCCTCATTTGCCCACATCGCAGCGGGTGAGAGTACGGCCGCCTGTTCACTGTAACCATGCGCCGCATCCTCGTCACCGCGTCGCTTCGCCTCGACAAACAATCCCCTCAAACCCAAAAGCTTCGTTTCCGGCGTCTCGAGCATATCGCGAAACGCTGCCTCGGCATCACGCCGTTCGCCCGAAAGCTGCGCCGCCTGCGCCGCCAGCAGCAGGGATAGAGGTTCCTTTCCCAACAGACGCAGCGCATCCGCTGCCTGTCGGCGTGCCAGTTTTGCGTCTCCCGACCCAACAGCGATCAAACCGCGGGAAAGCGCCGCCTGCCCCTTGTGTCGCCGCCGCGCCCGCCATGTAATCGACCATAGCCCCGGGATCCGGAATACAAAGCGGATCACACTCCAGATGAAAGCGATTGCAGCAGCCAGAATGATTACAGCCGTTCCTCCAACCAGCAGCGACGCCTCGATCCTCTTGCCGGCAAAAACAACCGAAATCACGCCAGGCATATCCGCTAAAGCGGCCAATCCCAAAGCAACGAGCGCGAGAAGTCCGAGCGTGAACAAGACCCTGATCATGGCGCACCCGCTTCCTCTGAGAGCCGGGTAGATGCCTCTTTCATCAGATCGGCAACGAGAGTCTCCGTCTCAATTCGCGCATTCAAATCCTTTGCCCAACGCTCCATATGTTGCTGATCTGCCTGTGGAATCTTCTCGAAAGCTATCTTTGCTCCTGCTGAATCACCAACTGTAAGTGCTGCAACAATTGCCGGAAATCGCTCCTCGGGTCGTGGTGCTTTTGGTTCCAATTCCGAAATCGTCACAAGTTTTGCAAGACTCTCGAGCAAGCGTTCGGTCAGCGTCATGGCCGCGGCATCTTTCGGTGGCGTGACGACGGCAACAGGCAGCGCAAACGTCCCAAGCTGTTCTATCAACGCGTCAGGTGTGGCAATTCCACTCGAAGCAAACGGCTCCAGCGCTGCAAGCCGTGGCGCATCCACTCCCGCTGCTTTCAAAACAGCGATGTCGAGGGTTAAAGGCTTGCCGCTGTCAAGACTCTCCCGCAAAAGCAACGCACCGGCCAATAGCGCCGCCGCTTTCCCCGGTGCCTGAGCGGTCGATGGCACCTTGGCCTGCAAATCTTGCAGAGTTGCTTCCACCACCTTGAGCCGGTCATTCACCGCCGGATCGATACTCATCTGCTTCGGCAACGCACTCAACACATCGGCCTGACGCTTGGCCTCCTCTTTAACGGCCTTGATCTCTGCCTTCAGAAGCTGCGCGTCGTTTTCGGAGGCTTGCACTCGTTCAGATGATGCTGACACCATCCGCTCTAATTTCGGCACATCGATGACCGGCATTGTATAAACCATCAACGCCAACACACCCGCCCCGATCCCGGCGCCGACCAAGCCTGAAATCGCGATTCGCAGGTCAAATCCCTTGCCGGCGACCTTCGTATCGGTCACAGGCGGTGTCTCGGGCGCGTCTCCCTCGACCTTTTCGGTCGAAACATGCGGCTTTTCAGCTTCCGGATCCTTGATTGCCTCGAGCTCGATCGTCTGCGGCACAGTCCGCGTTCGCGGTGTCCGCCGTGGAGGACTATCGCTGCTTGTTGGTCTTGCTGCTTTCATGTCCGGCCCCGTTGAACTGCTGAGCTTACCCTATTTCCCATATGTAACCTCATGGTGAACGGCTCAAGGCCTCTGCGCGTCATTTAGCAAAAGAAACAATGCGTCTTCATTCGGTGTCTGGGCAACCTTGATCAAAAAGGCTCCTGCCTGCCTCAACGGCTCAGCTACATCTTCAGACAGACACAGATGATGCATCGAGTTGCCAGTTGGATCAAATCCGGACCTGCCCGCAACCGCGAGAAACGCCTCCGCCGCCGCGCGTGAATAATGGAGAACTGCGTCACAATCCCTGGTCCCGGCTAGAAGCACGGACGGCCATTCCCTCTCAGGGATTGCATGATAAGTCTCAACCGTCTCGCAATGGATACCGTGTCTACCCAATTCGTCCTCCACATCCGGTTTACGGACTGATCCGGCCAGATAGAGAACCCGCATCCCCGATTGAAACCGCCCGACAAGAACCGTCAACAAATGCCTTGCATCACCTCCCGCCGACTCAGCCCGATGAAACCCCGCTCTGCGCGCCGCATCCGCCGTCCGCTCCCCAACACACAGAACTGGCAGGGATTTCATCGCCTCGGAAATATCCGTCAGCCCGCCCAATGCATTCGCACTCGTCACAACAATCCCGTCAAACGGCCCGTCCGGTATCCCGCCCCCCGTGCCTTCGATCCGCATCACCGAAGCGACTACCGCCTTGAACCCCATACGCATCAACCGCTCCGCCGTCGCGGATGCGCCCGGTTCGGGTCGGGTGACGAGAACCTTCCTCATCCCGAATGGCTCAGAACATCGGCAGGTGCCCGGGAGAGAATTTCTCGCCCGGCCCGCGCGCCCAGCGCTACTGCCTCTTGGCTCGGCCCCGAACACTGCGTTTCAAACACCTCGCTGCCATCAACCCTCAGCAACATGCCACGAAACTGGACCATCCCGTCGGAGACAGTCGCATACCCCGCAATCGGCGTCCGGCACGAACCATCCAGAACCGTCAGAAACGCCCGTTCCGCCGCAAGTGCCGTCCCCGTCTCGTCATCCGCAATCCCCCGAACCATCGCCGCCACAGGCGCATCTGAAGCCCGCGCTGTGATGGCAATCGCGCCCTGTCCCACGGCAGGTGGAAAAACATCGATTGGCATCACCATGGTCGCGTGGCGTTCCAGTCCCAACCTTTTCAAGCCAGCAAGGGCCAGAAGCGTCGCATCAACTTCACCTTCCGATGTTTTGCGCAACCGTGTTTCCACATTACCGCGCAAAAGCGTCGTCTCCAGATCCGGCCTCAGTCGCTTGATCAGAGCGGCCCGCCGCAGGCTCGCAGTCCCGATCATGGCGCCCTTTGGCAATGCGTCAAGCGATCCGAACCGAGTCGAAATCAGGCAATCCCGCACATCCTCGCGCGGCAGATAGCCGGCAATGTCGATCCCTGCGGGAAAGGCCGTCGGCATGTCCTTGGC
>CAMCXA010000097.1 GCA_945883115.1 Alsobacter soli | reverse complement strand
GATCGCTGATGACGCGTTTTTTGTTTAACATGAGTGGATTCTGATGGCCGTTCGTCGTCTCGCACCCGATGCGGTTCAACCCGCTAGTTTCGCCTTCTCGAAGGATAATCTCGCTTGGGCGAAAACGATTATCGCAAAATATCCCGAGGGACGACAGGCGTCGGCCGTGATCCCGCTATTGTGGCGCGCGCAGGTACAGCATCAATACTGGTTGCCGCGCGCGGCGATTGAATATGTCGGCGAGATGCTCGGCATGGCGAAAATTCGCGTGCTTGAAGTTGCGACTTTCTATTCGATGTTCAATCTGGAACCGGTCGGAAAGCATTTTATCCAGGTGTGCGGGACGACGCCGTGCAGGCTGAATGGCGCGGAAAAAATCATCAAAGTGTGCGAAGAGCGTATTGGCGAACAGCGCCACGTTTCGGCGGACGGAAATTTTGCGTGGCTCGAAGTTGAATGCTTAGGCTCGTGCTGCAATGCGCCGATGGCCCAGATCAATAATGACTATTATGAGGACTTGACGCCGGAGAGTTTCGGGAAGCTGCTTGATGATCTCTCGGCGGGTCGGCCGGTGAAGGTGGGGCCACAGAATGGTCGCAGGGGTTCGGAGCCTTTGTCGGGTGCAAAAACATTGACGGATCCGGCGCTCTATGACGGCTCGGTAGTGGGTTCATGGAAGGCGCGGTTCGAGGCGGACGAGGCCAATAAGGCAATTGCTGCAGCGGAAGCTGTTAAAGCGGCTGAGGCAGCTAAGGCTGCTGCTGCCGAAGCGGCGAAAGGATAAGCGATCATGTTGCAGGACAAAGACCGCATTTTCACCAATCTTTACGGGTTTCATGGCGCTGACCTGAAGGCTGCCCAAAAGCGTGGCAATTGGGACGGAACGAAGCTCTTTATCGATAAGGGGCGGGATTGGATCGTCAATGAGATGAAGGCGTCGGGCTTGCGCGGGCGCGGCGGCGCGGGCTTTCCGACTGGGCTGAAATGGTCGTTTATGCCGAAGAATCAGGATGGGCGGCCGCATTATCTTGTCGTGAATGCAGACGAGTCGGAGCCCGGCACCTGCAAGGATCGTGAGATTATGCGGCATGATCCGCACCTTCTGGTGGAAGGGTGTTTGATCGCGTCGTTCGCGATGGGGGCGAACGCCTGTTATATTTATGTTCGGGGTGAATATATTGCCGAGCGTATCGCACTTCAGAAGGCTGTTGATGAAGCCTATGCCGCGAAACTGATCGGCAAGGACAATGTGCATGGTTGGCCGTTTGACCTCTATGTGCATCATGGCGCGGGGGCCTATATTTGCGGCGAGGAGACTGCGCTGCTCGAAAGTCTCGAGGGCAAAAAGGGTCAGCCGCGTCTCAAGCCGCCATTTCCTGCCAATATGGGGCTTTATGGCTATCCGACGACGGTCAACAATGTCGAATCGATTGCGGTTTCGGGAACAATTTTGCGTCGCGGTGCGGGCTGGTTCTCGTCGATGGGCAATCCTAACAATGTCGGCACCAAGCTCTTCTGCATTTCCGGCCATGTGAATACGCCGTGCAATGTCGAGGAGGTGATGGGAATCACGTTCCGTGAATTGATCGAGCGGCACTGCGGCGGGGTGCGTGGTGGTTGGGATAATCTGAAAGCGGTGATTCCCGGCGGATCTTCGGTCCGGATGGTTCCTGCGGAGCAGATTATTGATACGCCGATGGATTTCGACAGTCTTTCAAAACTTCGTTCCGGACTTGGGACGGCTGCCGTTATCGTGATGGATAAATCCACCGATATTATTAGGGCGGTGGCGCGGCTTTCCTATTTCTACAAGCACGAGAGTTGCGGGCAGTGTACGCCGTGTCGTGAAGGCACGGGCTGGATGTGGCGCGTTCTGACGCGCATGGCTGAAGGCCGGGCGCAGAAAAAAGAAATCGATATGCTGCTGGAAGTAACCAAGCAGGTCGAAGGCCATACGATTTGTGCTTTGGGTGATGCAGCGGCGTGGCCGATACAGGGTTTGATTGCGCATTTCCGTCATGAAATTGAAGAACGGATCGATCAATATGCGGCCAATCCGCATTCTGATCCTGTCCCGATGATGGCGGCGGAGTAGGGGACTGGGTATGGCTGACGAACCAGAAAATCTCACACTGAAATTCCTTCGCCGGATTGACGAGAAGCTTGATCGTGTTGCCGAGGACGTTCACATGATTAAAGTCCGCTTGACGAGCGTTGAAGAAAGTCTCGTGGGTATCACACGTCGTGTTGATAGAATTGAGGATCGTATGGATCGCATCGAGAGACGTCTCGATCTCGCTGGCGCGGCGGAGTAAGAGAAATTCATGAGCAAGATCATCATCGACGGCACTGAGATTGACGTTCCGGCTGAGTATACGCTGTTGCAGGCGTGTGAGGCTGCGGGTGCTGAAGTGCCGCGTTTTTGTTTTCACGAGCGGCTTTCGATCGCGGGCAATTGCCGCATGTGCCTTGTTGAGGTGAAGGGCGGGCCGCCAAAGCCGACTGCTTCATGTGCGATGAATGTGCGGGATTTGCGTCCCGGACCGAATGGCGAACCGCCAGTGGTGTTGACGACATCGCCAATGGTGAAGAAAGCCCGCGAGGGCGTTATGGAATTTCTGCTGATCAACCATCCGCTTGATTGCCCGATCTGTGATCAGGGTGGAGAGTGCGATTTGCAGGATCAGGCGATGGCCTATGGCGTCGACACATCGCGTTTTGCCGAGAACAAGCGTGCGGTCGAGGACAAGGAAATCGGGCCACTTGTGAAAACAACGATGACGCGGTGCATCCAATGCACGCGTTGCGTGAGGTTTTCGACGGAAGTGGCTGGAGTTACTGATCTTGGCCTGACGGGACGTGGCGAGGATGTCGAGATTACCTCCTATCTTGAAGCGGCGATGACCAGCGAATTGCAGGGCAATATTATTGACCTTTGCCCGGTTGGTGCCTTGACGTCAAAGCCTTATGAATTCAAGGCGCGTCCTTGGGAACTGACGAAGACAGAGTCCGTCGATGTGATGGACGCGACCGGCGCCGCGATCCGTGTCGATTCGCGCGGTTCAGAGGTGATGCGCATTTTGCCGCGTTTGAACGAGGCGGTGAATGAGGAATGGATTTCGGACAAGACACGGTTCATCTTTGATGGATTGAAAACGCAGCGTCTTGACCGGCCGTTTATTCGTGTGAATGGCAAGTTGCAACCGGCTTCGTGGCAGGAGGCGTTTGCGGCGATTTCAGACAAGGTGAAGGCGACAATGCCGGCCCGCATCGGGGCGTTGGCCGGACAATTGGCGGCTGTCGAGGATATGTTTGCGCTGAAATCTTTGATGGACAGTCTTGGCGTTTCCAATCTTGATGCACGCTTCCCGGGGTCACCGCTGCACCCGAAGCATGGGCGTGCGAGTTATGTGTTCAATTCGACGATTGCGGGCATTGAAGACGCAGACGCGATTATCATTATTGGCTCAAATCCAAGGCTTGAGTCGCCTGTTTTGAACGCCCGCATCCGAAAGCGTTATGTTCGGGGCAATGTGTTTATTGGCGTCGTCGGCGAACAGGCTGATTTGACCTACCCGTATGAGTATCTCGGTGCAGGGCCTGACAGTTTCGCAAAGTCTGTCGAGAAAGCGCTGACTGGCAAGCAAAAGCCGATCTTTGTCATCGGGCAGGGTGCGTTGAATCGTGCTGATGGTGCTGCTGTGCTGTCAATGGTGGCGGAAGCGGCACGTAAACTGGGCGTCGTAAAAGACGACTGGAATGGGTTCAATGTGTTGCACACGGAAGCGGCATTGGTTGGTGCGCTCGATTTGGGCTTTGTGCCGGGCGAGGGCGGACTTGATACTGCCGCAATGCTGAAGAGTGGTGCTTTGGATGTACTGTTCTTGTTGGGTGTTGACGAGGTGGTTGTGCCGGAAGGTGCCTTTGTTGTGTATCAGGGCACACATGGTGACGCAGGCGCGCATCGGGCTGATGTTATTTTGCCGGGGGCGGCTTTTACCGAGAAATCGGGGCTTTACGTCAATACCGAAGGGCGCGTGCAGATGACCAATCGTGCATCGTTCCCGCCGGGCGAGGCGCGTGAGGACTGGGCTATTCTCAGGGCTCTGTCAGCGGTGCTCGGTAATGCACTTTCTTTCGATACGCTGGCGCAGTTGAGAAAGTCGCTTTTTGCAGCGCATCCTCATTTTTCAGCGATCAACGGAATTGCGGCGAGCGATGCCGGAGCGATTAATGTTCTGGCGGGTCTTGGCGGAAAAGTTGGCAAGGACGCGTTCCGCTCGCCGGTGACGGATTTTTATCTGACAAACCCCATCGCGCGGGCATCCAAGACGATGGCTGCATGTTCGGCGCTTGCTAAAGCCCGTATCCCGCTGGCGGCTGAATAGGAGAGCGGGTGATGGAAACCGA
>CAMCXA010000096.1 GCA_945883115.1 Alsobacter soli | reverse complement strand
GAAACATGGCGCGATAGCTGGCTTGCACGCCTCCGCCATATGCCGTTTTGGCCGGCGCTCTGGCTCAATCACCAGCGGCGCGATGCCTATTGGCAGCATGGCTCCATTTGCGAGGATTGGGATGCAATCAACATTCCGGTCATGATCACCGGCGGCTGGGCGGATGCTTACACCAATACATTGCCGCGTCTGCTTGCAGGCCTCAAAGTTCCACGGCTCGGCATTATCGGCCCCTGGGCGCATATCTATCCGCATGATGGTATTCCTGGCCCGGCGATCGGCTTTTTGCAGGAAGCGCAACGCTGGTGGGATCATTGGTTGAAAGGCGAGGATAACGGCATAATGAAAGAGCCGATGTTGCGCGCCTATATCGAGGATGAAACCGGTGCCGGTCACTGGTCGGATCATCGTCAGGGGTATTGGGCTGCCGAAAGCCAATGGCCGTCAAAGCGTATTGTGCCACAAAATTTCCATCTGAACGAGGGTGCTCTCTCGCTGACACGGGGCACCGAGTCCGAGATTGCCTTCCGGTCACCACACTATACCGGCATGGCCGTTGGCGAATGGATGGGAACGGGCGTTGCCGGCGAGCAGCCTGCCGACCAGCGCGTTGATGACGGGATGAGCCTCGTCTTTGATACTGAACCGCTTACCGAAGATATAACACTCCTCGGAGCGCCCGAGATCATTGTTGAAATCGCGTCTGATAAGCCAATTGCGCAACTCTGTGCCCGCTTGTGTAATGTTCGGACGGATGGCGCCTCCCATCGCGTTTCCTACGGTGTTCTCAATCTTACCCATCGCGAGTCGCATGCTAACCCAACACCTCTCGTGCCGGGGGCATTTTACAAGGTCGGCCTCACGCTCAATGCCTGCGGTCACGTTTTCCGGAAAGGTACGCGCATCCGCCTTGCGCTCTCGACTGCCTATTGGCCCCTGATCTGGCCATCGCCTGAAGCAGCAACGCTGACAATCAAGACGGGTTCATCCATTCTCAAACTTCCCGTTCGCCAGGCTTCGGATGCTGATGTCGCCGTTAGGTTCGAGCCGCCCATGAGCGCGCCGCATGCGCCAACAACCTTGCTGCGTGAAGGCCATGCCGAGCGAACTGTTTCTCTGGATCTCCTCAATAATTCCTCAACCTATCGCACTATCGGCGAGGGAGGCGTATTTGGCGAGGGTGTTCTCCGTTTCGACGAGAACGGCATCAGCCTGCAGCACGATCTCAATCGCGAATTGACGATTTCCGGCGATGATCCGCTCTGTGCCCGTTATGTCATCACACAGGCCTATGAGATGGGGCGTGAGGGCTGGATGACGCGCAGCGAAACGACGATGGAAATGACCGCAACGGCCACACATTTCCAGATGAAATGCCGTCTTGAAGCGTTCGAGAACGGCTTGTCGCGTCTAGTGCGGGAATGGGACGAGACGATTGCGCGCGATCTGATCTGAGCTTTCACACCCGTTTGAGACGAATGCCTTTGCCGGCATCTTCGGGGATCGGCAGAGAGGCGTGCGCATCACCGATCGTCGCTAATCGCGCAGCAATTTCTGACGGAAAATTTGCTGCCTTCGGCCCCGACTGGTCAACACACAGCAATAATTGTTCGCTCGTTGCCAGCTCAGTTCCCTGTTCAGTGTGTCGCATGGACAGCCAGACCCTGATCCGCTTGGAATCATGTTCGAGGATCTGGCAAAATGTCGAAATCGGCTCCCCGAGCTTCACTTCCTGAAGGTAGCGGATTTGCATGCCAAGCGTGTAGATTGTGAAGCCGGTTGCCTTGCGGTAGGCGTCATCAAGTCCAATCTCATCAAGCAAAAGGTCGGTTGCTTTCGAGAATGCCACGGCAAAATAGCCGTCATTCATGTGGCCGTTGTAATCGACCCATTCCGGCAGAACGCGCGCGTCGCGCAGATGCGTCATGTCACTCATGTCAGATATGATCCGGACGACCTTCAGCCTCTGGCCAGTAGTTTTTCACGAGCTTCAGCAAATCATTGAGGAATGCATCGCGCCGCCGTTCCAGTTCCTTCACCGAGCGCCCCGCCGCCTGATGCTCGGTTCCCTCGACGATCTTGTCGATAATCGTGTCCGTCAATTCCGGCGCGGGGGTATAGGAGTAGGGCATTTTCAGCGCAGGCCCAAACTGGTGCATGAAGTGCCGCATGCCGCTGTCACCGCCCGCGAGTTGGAAGGTCAGAAACGTACCCATCAGCGACCAGCGCAAGCCGCACCCATAGACCACAGCAGCGTCAATTTCTTCAGTGGTGGCGACATCCTCCTTGATTAGCCACAGCGCCTCGCGCCACAGCGCTTCCATCAGTCTGTCAGCGATGAAACCTTCGATTTCCTTGCGGACGTGCAAGGGACGCATACCGATGGCGCGGTAGAAGGTTTTGGCGGCTTCAATCGAAGCAATAGACGTCTTTTCGCCAGCGACGATTTCCACAAGCGGCAGCAAATAGACCGGATTGAACGGATGTCCGACAACGATACGGTCGGGGTTCGCGCATTTCGATTGCAGGCTCGTCGGCAGCAGATAGGACGTCGAAGAAGCGATTATGACGCCTTGTTTTGCGTGGCTGTCGATTTCGGCGAGCAGATTTTGTTTCAACTCTTCCCGCTCGGGTGCGTTTTCCTGAACAAAATCGGCATTCTTAACGGCATCAGCAACTGATTTGACATAGGTCAGTCTGGTTTGGCTTGCCCCATCGGCGAGACCTGCCGTTTCGAGTGCTGGCCATGCATTGGCAATAGCCGCACGGATTTTCGCTTCCCCATCGGGTGCCGGGTCAAAGGCGATCACATCTAGCCCGTGGGCGAGGCATCGCGCCGCCCAGCCTGAACCGATAACGCCCGAGCCAATAATTGCGACGGTGCGGATGGAATGCGACATGATCAACCTCATTGAGTGAAAACGGATGGTAAGAGAATAGACATCCGGATTGAGTAAATCCTATACCGGCTGCGACCGCAACTTGACCTTCTGCGACGGCTTACGCGCAGGGAGGTGCCCGGTTGACGATTTTGCGCCGCTATGTCGGACACTTGATAAGTCAAGTCTCTTTCAGGTGTCGTTCACGAACCAGCGTTCAGTATAGTTTTCCGCAGGTGATTCGACGTTTTGTCCAAACAATCAGGTTCCCGCACGATGACTGTCCTTGGGATCGCTCCTTCAGCTTACGATCAGGAAACGGCCCGTCTCGCGCGACGCGAGCGGATGAAGGGTTTCGGCCTCGTCACCATTGCCGCTTTGATGTGGAGCACAGCGGGCATTTTCATGCGCTATCTGACGCTCGATGTCTGGACCATTCAGACGGCGCGCGCCTTTTTTGGCGCTCTTTCACTCATTCTCTATTTGCTCTGGACCGAGCGTGGATTGATGCTTCGCTCTTTTGGACGCATTGGCGGCAAATGGGGGCTTCTACTCGTTCCGATCAACACACTTGGCATGATGGCCTATGTCCAGTCTTTGGCATGGACGACCGTGGCCAACGTCATGATCGTTTATGCGATGCTGCCGTTCGTCGTGGCCGGATTGGCATGGGTATGGATCCGGGAACCGGTGAAACCGCGAACGATTGTCGCCAGTGCCATCGCTCTGTCGGGGGTCATGTATATGGTGTCGGCTTCTGCAGGGTCAGGCAGGCTTGCGGGCGATATTGCCGCTTTTGTGATGGTATTGAGTTTTGCCGGTCTCGTTGTGTTGTCGCGCCGCTTCCCGGGCATGTCGATGGCCGCTCATTCCACATTGTCCGGGTTGTTGTGCGCGATTGTCTGCTTGCCACTTGCGGATCTTGGTTCGATCAAATGGGTTGATCTTCTGATTCTCGCCGCATTTGGAACAATCACCATCGGTGTCGCCAACGTGATCTATATGCGCGGTGTCCGCAAAGTTCCTGCCGCCGAGGCGAGTCTAATCGGCCTGTTGGATACGATCTTTGCGCCACTCTGGGTCTGGATGATTTTTACTGAAAATCCCGGCGATGGCGCTATCATTGGCGGACTTGTCGTGCTCGGTGCCGTGATTTTTCAAATCCTTGGCGATATGCAGGGGAAGCGGAAAAAATCTGGCCTCTAGTACCAGGCGTCAGGTACGGCCGATTTCTTCCGGTCGATCAATTCCCGCAATTCCTCGTCTTTTGCCTGATCAAGCTCCGGCGCAACATACTCGGCCAAAATCTTCTTCCATTTCCGGTTTGCGCGCACCTGAATGTCGAGTGATCCCTCATCCTGCCATTGCTCGAAGGAATTATTGTCGGATGTTTCAAAATCGTAGAATGCCGTCTCATAGTTCCGCATCGTGTGCGCGGATCCGAGAAAATGCTTGCCCGGCCCTACCTCAAGGAAAGCCTCATGGGCGAGCCCGTTCTCATCAACCGGCAAGCCCGCCGCGAGGACATGGAACGCGCCGCATTGTTCCGAATCCATGACGAATTTTTCGTAGGACATTGAGAGCGCACCTTCTGCCCATCCCGCGGCATGCAGAATGAAATTCGCACCGCACATAAAGGCTGGCCACATCGAGTTTGCACTCTCGTATGCAGCCTGGGCATCGGGGATTTTGGACGCACAGAGATTTCCGCCGCA
>CAMCXA010000095.1 GCA_945883115.1 Alsobacter soli | reverse complement strand
ACCACCAACAGGGATCGAGCGCGAACCACCGGTTCCATGCCCCGTTGCGACACGCGCCGTATCACCTTGCACAACCTTGATCTTGTCGAGCGGCAGATCGAGATGCTGCGAGGCAAACTGCGCATAGGCCGTAGCATGGCCCTGCCCGTTCGATTGCGTGCCGGAGAAAACGGTCGCCGTGCCGTCAGCTTCGAGCTGAACCGCCACATCTTCGCCGTCACCCCATGCGGTACATTCAATATAGGTCGCAAGACCAATACCACGGAGCTTTCCGTTCTTCCGCGATACCTTCAAACGATCCTTGAAACCGTTCCAATCAGCAGAAGCCATTGCCTGCGTCAGATGCTGGTCGAAATGCCCGGTATCATAGGTCCGGTCACCAACAGGCGTCTTGTACGGCATGGCCGACGGCAGAATGAAGTTCTTCCGGCGGATTGCTTCAGGCTTCATGCCCATTTCACGGGCGGCGAAATCGACCAAACGCTCAAGCGTGTACGCCGCCTCCGGGCGTCCCGCACCACGATACGCGTCAACCGGAATCGTATTGGTATAAGCGGTCCTGAGACGCACCGCGATATGCGGCGTCCGGTAAACACCCGTCACCATCGAAGCGCAGAGATAATGGATATAGGGTCCGAACTGCGAAGCATAAGCGCCGAGATTGCCCAGTACGTCAAAACGCATGGCGAGGAACTTGCCGCTCTTGTCCATTGCGGCTTCCGCAATCGTGATATTGTCACGACCATGCGCATCCCCGAGGAAGTGATCCGCACGATCGGCAATCCACTTCACCGGACGCTTCAGGCGACGCGCCGCCTCGAGCACCAGCGGATATTCGCGATACATGAATGTCTTGGTGCCGAAACCGCCGCCGACATCCCCCGTCATCACATGAACCTGGGCAGGCTTCACCTTCATGATCTGCTCGGCAAGCACGTCGCGCAACCCATGCACGCCCTGGCTCGAAACCGTCAGCTTGAAGCTCTTCGTCTTGGCATCATATTCGCCAACCGCGCCGCGTGTTTCCATGTAATTGGTGATCAGACGGTTATTCTCGATCTCGAGCTTAACAACCTTGTCAGCCTTTGCAAAAATCCCGTCGACCTTGGCCTTGTCACCCAGATTCTGCTCGAACGCGATATTGTCCTTCTGCTCGGCCCAAACCGAAGGCGCGCCCTTTTTCACCGCATCGCGCAGATCGGAAACCTGAGGCAAAATCTTGAAGTCGATCTCGATGGCTTCGGCAGCTTCCTTCGCTGCGTTCATTGTTTCCGCGACAACGAATGCAACCGCATCGCCGACATGCTTCACAACGCCCTTCGCCAGCACCGGAATGTGCGCGACCAGATTCTGCGAGCCGTCATCATTGCCGAGCGGTGCAAGGCATGGCACGTCGCCCATTTCCTTCAGATCATCCGCTGTCAGGATCAGCTTGACCCCTTTGATCGCATGCGCGGCAGTAACATCAGTCACCTTGAAAGACGCATGCGCATGCGGACTGCGCAGAACAAACGCGACAAGTTCCTTCTCAGGACTCTAATCCGCTGTGTAATTGCCGCCACCCGTTAGCAAACGCTGATCTTCCACGCGGCGCACCGGCTGTCCGATACCGAATTTCTTCACACTCATAGCGTCCCTCATCAGTTTGAATCATTGATCTCATATAAATCGATTAAGGACGATTGACGAGTGGTCAAAATGTCCTGCCTCAAACCCCGTTTCGTCTCCGTCTACTCCCCGGGCAAGCCCGTCTCGACTGGCTCGCCATGCGCCACCCAATCAATAAATCCGCCGGCATAATGCGCGTCAATCGAAATACCCTGTTCATGCGCCATACCCGCCGCGGTCAGAGACCTCCGACCTGATCGGCACGACAAAACAATCCGCCGCCCATCCGGTCGCGGCAAATCCGACGCGTCAAACGCGGAGAGCGGCAACAAAACACTGCCCGGAATATGCCCGGCCGCAAACTCGTTCGCCTCGCGCACATCGACAAGCACAATTGTTCCGGAAGCCAAACCGTTCCTGACGTCATCAATCGTCAAATCCGCAACCGTCTGATGTCCACTCAAAACCGATCCCCGATCTTTCAAAAGGAATTCTGCAACTCTTAAACCTAGCCTAATCCATATTCCGCTGCTTTGTGAAGCACTGATCAACCAGAATTATCCCTGATCCCAGCTTACTTGCATAAGGTATCTCATCCCGCGCGGCGATCTCGCACGCGCCTGACAAAATGCGACACAAGGCTCCGGATCGGCAAGAACCGGAGATAACCCCATTCCAGCCCTCTCAGAATAACGCGGTTGGATGCAATCCGCCCGAGCCAGCGCCACCCCGGCAAATGTCGCCAAAGCGTCACGAACCCCGCAGCACCGGAAACCAACGATCCATCAGGGTTGCGAACATGAAAACGCGCCAAAGCCACATCCCGCGCCAGATCATGTGGCGGCACAATCGCGGCATCGGCAATATCCACAAATTCAACCGCGCCACTCCCGCGACAGCGCCGGTAATGCCCGATCTCGATACTGCAAATCGGGCACTCCCCGTCATAATAAACGGTCATCTTGCCCTGATCAGCCTCTGAATATGCCGCCATTATCGTTTCCCTCGCCCCGTTCCGCACGGGGGATGCACAACCAGACAAAGTGACGGGCCGGCGTGACTATGCAGCCAAAAAGCACCTTGATCAATCAATGCCGGCCCCGCACCGATCCTCCGGATCCGCCTTCCTGCAAACGCCCGCTTGTCAAACTGCAAACATCGCCCTCTATCGGCAATCCTTCCTCCGCCCTATATACAACTCACAAATTGACGGCCTTTTCTGGAGCAAACCATGCAACTCACCGGCATCCACCATCTCACCGCCGTCACCGCCGACGCCCGCGGCAACCATGATTTTTACACCAAATTCATGGGCATGCGCCTTGTAAAAAAAACCGTTAATCAGGACGACACCAGCGCCTATCATCTCTTTTTCGCCGACGGCCTCGCCTCCCCCGGCTCCGACCTCACCTTCTTCGACTGGCCCGTCCCCCGCGAGCAGCGCGGCACCAACAGCATCACCCGCACCGCCTTGCGCGTTGCTGGCGCCGACACAATCCACTGGTGGGAAAACCGAATCAAGGATGCAGGCCTTAAATATCGCCCCGCCGAAATTCGCGACAGCCGCCTGACACTCGATTTTGAAGACCCGGAAGGCCAGCGCCTCTCCCTCATCGATGATGGCGGCATAGGCACCTCAAACCCTTGGCAAAAGAGCACGGTTCCGTCAGAGCACCAGATCCGCGGCCTCGGCCCGATCACACTCACCGTCGCTGACCGTTCTCTCGCGGAAGTCGCCCTCGTCCAGATCCTCGGCATGACGGCCACACGCGATTATCTCCATCCTGAAAGCCTCGATCACCGCGTCCATGTCTATTCGATGGGTGATGGTGGCCCCGCCGCCGAGATCCACCTCGTCGAGCGCACCGACCTGCCGCAATCGCGCCAAGGCGCGGGCTCGGTTCACCACGTCGCCTTCCGCGCGCCGGACATGGATACCTACCACGCATGGACAGCACGCCTCAAATCACTCCGCGTGCCCTTTTCCGGCGAGGTCAACCGCTTCTATTTCCATTCGCTCTATTTCCGCGAACCGAACGGCATTTTGTTTGAAATCGCCACCGACCTTCCGGGCTTCGACGCGGATGAGCCGATGGAAACGCTCGGCGAAAAGCTGGCGCTCCCCCCCTTCCTCGAACCGAAACGCGCCCAGATCGAAGCAGGCCTGAAACCGCTTTAATCCGCCCGTTCCACACCCGCGCGATCAACCGCATCGGCAAGCTGGGCAAGTGTCCGGTCGCCGACGCGGTGGTCAGGCGCAAGCTCCGCCAGCGGCACCAGAACAAAAGCCCGCTCGGCAAAGCGCGGATGAGGCACCTCGACCATCTCCGTCTTGAGGGTCAGGTTACCATAAAGAATAATATCGATATCGATCAGCCGCGGGCCCCATCTCAGCGAATTGGCCCGGTCGCGTCCCATGCCTGCCTCAATCGCAAGGCACCGCCGCATCAAGTCTTCCGGCTCGAGCGTCGTTTCCACACGCACCGCGCCATTGACAAAATCATCCTGCGCCACCGGTCCCACCGGCTTTGTGCGATAAAGCGCCGACACCGCCACCACCTTGATGCCAGGCTCAGCACCGAGACGGCGCACGGCTTCCGAAAGGTTCGCCGCACGATCCCCGATATTGCTGCCAAGGCTCAAGAAAACATCAGCCATTCCGGCGCACTTCCACCGTCACGGACACATCGTCGAATATCGCTGCCACCGGAGCCGATGGCTTGTGGACCGTAACTGTGAGTGTCTCGACCGTCGGAAACCGCACCATCACTGCGTCAGCCACCGCCTGCGCCGCACGTTCGATTGTTCTGTGTTTCACCGCGCAAAACGTCGCGGACACTTCATTAATCACGTGTTCATAGGAAATCGTATCATCGAGCGCATCCGTCCGCGTTGCCTTCACCGCGCCAACCCGCAGCGCCAGATCGACATAAAACCGCTGGCCGATCCGCTGCTCCTCGTCATTCACCCCGTGATAGGCGAACAGCGACAGCTT
>CAMCXA010000094.1 GCA_945883115.1 Alsobacter soli | reverse complement strand
ATCCCATGGCCAAAGAGAAATTTTCGCGCAACAAGCCGCATTGCAACATCGGAACGATTGGTCACGTTGACCATGGCAAGACGTCGCTGACGGCGGCGATTACGAAGGTTCTTGCGGAGTCTGGCGGCGCGACGTACACGGCGTATGATCAGATTGACAAGGCGCCTGAGGAAAAGGCCCGCGGCATTACGATTTCGACGGCCCACGTCGAATACGAGACCAAGGCCCGCCATTACGCGCACGTCGATTGCCCCGGCCACGCCGATTATGTGAAGAACATGATCACGGGTGCGGCGCAGATGGATGGCGCGATCCTCGTTGTGTCGGCTGCCGACGGCCCGATGCCCCAGACCCGCGAGCACATTCTTCTCGCCCGTCAGGTCGGCGTTCCGGCGCTGGTTGTGTTCATGAACAAGGTCGATCTTGTGGATGATGCCGAGCTGATCGAATTGGTCGAGCTGGAAGTCCGCGAATTGCTCTCGAAATATGATTTCCCGGGCGATGATATTCCGATCACGAAGGGGTCGGCGGTGTGCGCGCTTGAAGGCAAGCGTCCCGATATCGGCCATGACGCGATTTTGAAGCTGATGGAAACGGTTGATGCCTACATCCCGCAGCCAGAGCGTCCGAAGGATCAGCCTTTCCTGATGCCGGTCGAGGACGTGTTCTCGATTTCGGGTCGCGGCACGGTTGTGACGGGTCGTATCGAGCGCGGCATTGTGAAGGTTGGCGAGGAAATCGAGATTGTCGGCCTGAAGCCGACATTGAAGACGATTGTCACCGGCGTTGAAATGTTCCGCAAGCTGCTTGATCAGGGTGAGGCAGGCGACAATGTGGGTTGCTTGCTGCGCGGCACGAAGCGCGAGGAAGTCGAGCGTGGCCAGGTTCTGGCGAAGCCGGGTTCTGTGAAGCCGCACACGAAGTTTACGGCCGAGGCGTATATTCTGACGAAGGAAGAGGGCGGGCGTCATACTCCGTTCTTCACGAATTACCGTCCTCAGTTCTATTTCCGCACGACGGATGTCACCGGCATGGTGAAGCTTCCCGACGGCGTTGAAATGGTGATGCCGGGCGACAATATCGCGATGGAAGTGGAGCTGATCGCTCCGATCGCGATGGAAGAGAAGTTGCGTTTTGCGATCCGCGAAGGCGGCCGCACCGTTGGTGCAGGCGTCGTCGCAAGCATCATCGCTTAAGATAATAAACTCGGAGGCACCGATTTTGGTGTCTCTTCAAATTGACTGGTTCCGAGGGTTCTATAATGAACGGCCAAAATATCCGTATTCGCCTGAAGGCGTTTGATCATAGGATTCTGGACGCATCGACACGTGAGATCGTTTCGACGGCCAAGCGTACGGGCGCTCAAGTTCGCGGGCCGATTCCATTGCCCACACACATTGAGCGCTATACAGTGAACCGTTCGCCGCACATTGATAAGAAGTCGCGGGAACAGTTTGAAATTCGGACCCACAAGCGTGTGCTCGACATAGTTGATCCTACTCCGCAGACGGTTGATGCTCTGATGAAGCTCGATCTCGCTGCTGGGGTAGACGTCGAAATCAAGCTTTAACGCAGATAGCGGATACGGGGACTACCATGCGGTCAGGCATCATTGCCCAAAAGGTTGGTATGACAAGGATCTTTACAGATTCGGGTGTACACGTACCTGTCACCGTTCTGAAGGTCGATCACTGTGAAGTGGTTGCTCATCGGACGGACGAAAAAAATGGTTACACTGCTGTTCAAGTTGGTGTAGGCTTTGCGAAGGTAAAGAATGTTACGCGTGCGCAACGCGGTCATTTTGCTGTTGCAAATGTTGAACCCAAGCAAAAGTTGGCGGAATTTCGAGTTGAGGCAGCGGATTTAATTCCGGTCGGTGCCGAAATTACTGTCGACCATTTTGTGGTTGGACAGTTTGTGGATGTTACGGGCACAAGCACTGGCAAAGGGTTCGCCGGAGGCATGAAGCGCTGGAACTTCCGCGGGTTGAGAGCAACGCACGGCGTGTCTGTTTCTCACCGTTCGATTGGTTCTACTGGTGGTCGTCAGGATCCTGGTAAGACGTTTAAGAATAAAAAGATGCCTGGCCACATGGGTGCTGAGCGGATTACGACGCAGAATCTGCGTGTGGTACTTACAGATGTCGAGCGTGGTCTTATCATGGTCGAAGGTGCGGTTCCTGGTGTCAAGGGTGGCTTCATTTATGTTCGTGATGCTGTAAAGCATCAGTTGCCTAAGGAAGCGCCTCTTCCGGGGGCATATAGGAAACGGGGCGACGTAAATGTTGCGACAGATACCGTTGCTGAGCAGGAGATTGCGTGATGAAGGTTGATGTCATTACGCTTGACGGCGGAAAGGCCGGATCGGTTGAGTTGTCGGAATCTATATTCGGCTGCGAACCGCGTCAGGATTTGATCCAGCGTGTTGTGCTCTGGCAGCTGGCCAAAAGGCAAGCTGGAACGCATAAGACAAAGGGCCGCGCCGAGATTTGGCGTACAGGTAAAAAGCTGTACAAGCAAAAGGGGACCGGTGGAGCGCGTCACGGTTCTGCTCGGGTTCCTCAGTTTCGTGGAGGCGGTCGCGCAATGGGTCCGGTTGTTCGGTCTCACGCTCACGATCTACCGAAGAAGGTAAGAGTTTTAGCATTGCGTCATGCCCTTTCGGCTAAATTTCGGGATGGTTCAATACGGGTCCTTGATAAGGCGGCCGTGGCTGTTCCAAAAACGAAAGGTTTGCTGGCTCAATTCGCTAAATTAGGCATTTCGAATGCCTTGTTCATCGATGGTGGCGAGGTCGATATGAATTTCGCATTGGCCTCGAGAAATATTCCGAATGTGGATGTGTTGCCTGTGCAGGGTATAAATGTTTACGACTTGCTACGTCGTGATACGGTTTTGCTCACAAAGGCTGCCGTTGAAGCGCTGGAGGCACAGTTCAAATGAGCATGGATGCCCGTCTATATGATGTTATCGTAAGTCCTGTTGTGACCGAAAAGGCCACTTCTGCTTCGGAGCATAATCAGGTGGTCTTTAAAGTCCGTAAGGATGCTACAAAACCCCAGATTAAGGCTGCTGTCGAAAAGATTTTCGGCGTGAAGGTGAAGAGTGTTAACACGCTCATTCGAATGGGTAAGATCAAGCGGTTCAAGGGAACTGTTGGTCAACAGTCTGATGTGAAAAAAGCTGTCGTTACGCTGGTTGAAGGCGAAACGATCGATATCACTACTGGTTTGTGATAGCTGAGGAACAGGTACTATGGCGCTCAAAAGTTTTAAGCCAACGACACCGAGCCTTCGTCAGCTTGTTCAAGTTGATCGGAGCGAGCTCTATAAGGGTAAGCCGGTCAAGACATTGACTGAGGCTAAGATATCGAATGGTGGTCGTAATAATAATGGACGTATTACGGTTCGGTTCCGCGGTGGCGGTCATAAGCAGGCCTACCGGGTTGTCGATTTTCGGCGTAGGG
Source organism: Alsobacter soli (assembly GCA_945883115.1). Taxonomy (GTDB): domain Bacteria; phylum Pseudomonadota; class Alphaproteobacteria; order Rhizobiales; family Beijerinckiaceae; genus CAIUPE01. The sequence continues at coordinate 1,236 of CAMCXA010000094.1, read as the reverse complement.
ATGATCTAGGTTTGGCCGCAAGCGTTGAACGGATTGAGTATGATCCGAACCGGACGGCGTTTATCGCATTGATCAAATATGCGACTGGTAGGTTGTCATATATTCTCGCACCGCAGCGTCTCGCTGTTGGTGATGAGGTTATTGCAGGTAACTTGGTTGATATTAAGCCAGGCAATGCAATGCCTATTGGTAATATTCCAGTCGGCACCCTGGTTCACAATGTAGAGCTTAAGATTGGCAAGGGTGGCGCTATTGCTCGATCAGCTGGTAATTATGTTCAAATCGTCGGCCGTGATCAGGGTTACGTGATTGTTCGCTTGAAGTCCGGTGAACAGCGTTTAATCCACGGTGGCTGCTTTGCAACCGTTGGTGCAGTCTCGAATCCTGATCATATGAATGCTACGATCGGCAAGGCTGGTCGTCAGCGTTGGCTCGGAAAGCGTCCTCACAACCGGGGCGTTACCATGAACCCCGTTGACCATCCACATGGCGGTGGTGAAGGCCGAACGTCGGGTGGTCGGCACCCGGTGACGCCTTGGGGTAAGCCGACAAAAGGCAAGAAGACCCGCTCGAATAAGCGGACGGATACGTTCATCATTGCCACTAGGCATGCTCGGAAGAGCAAATAAGGGATACGCGGTATGACTCGTTCAGTATGGAAAGGACCGTTTGTTGACGGGTACCTCCTTAAGAAAGCGGAAGCTTCGCGTGGCTCGGGCCGCGCGGATCCGATTAAGATTTGGAGTCGTCGGTCTACGATATTGCCTAATTTCGTTGGGCTGAATTTTGCGGTCTACAACGGCCATAAACATATACCGGTTGCCGTTTCTGAAGAAATGGTTGGTCATAAATTTGGTGAATTCGCACCGACAAGAACATTTTACGGCCACACCGCCGACAAGAAAGCGAAGAGGAAGTGATCGATGGGTAAAATCTCTACTCCCAGAGCCCTTCCGGAGAACGAAGCCAAGGCGATTTCGCGTATGCTTCGTGTTTCACCTCAGAAGCTGAGTCTGTTGGCACAACTGATCCGCGGAAAGAAGGTTGGCCGTGCTTTGGCGGACTTGGAATTCTCGCGAAAGCGTATTGCGCTGGATGTCCGTAAATGTCTGCAAAGTGCCATTGCTAACGCTGAAAATAATCACGATCTTGACGTTGATGATCTTATTGTGTCGCAAGCCTTTGTTGGAAAGGCGCTCGTCATGAAACGTTTTCACGCAAGAGCTCGCGGTCGGG
>CAMCXA010000093.1 GCA_945883115.1 Alsobacter soli | reverse complement strand
GTTTGTTATGCGACCAGCATTATGAATGGGGGATTAAGATGGGGGGGTGGAGTGTATTTTGGGGTGCGAGCCGGGAGGCTCGCGGTCGGGGGGGGGCAAGGACTTGACAAATTCGATCGAGACTACACATTAGGGTTAAATGGGTTGGCGGTGGTCGCCGGCCGGCGTGGGGCCTCGACGAAAGTCGGGGCTTTTCGCTTTTCAGGGGAATACCCTGATCATTAGTTTATCTTTGATGACGTCATAGGCGCGATTGGGTTGATCCGGCCTAAGTGTTGCGAGGGCAATGGGGCGAGCGACAAGGTCTGCCAGTTGAAGTCCGGCCGAATTGGTTTTCTTATCGGCAAAAACAAGTTCAAATCCTCGTAAGATGGCTCGTCCGCGGAGGGGGTGGTGACCTTCTGAAATACTTTTGAATACTTCGGCAAGCTCCATATCCTCACGACCCACGCCACCATGTTCACGGGGGCTACGTGCTTCGGCAACAATGTGGGTCAATTTACCACTTTGTCCGTGTTTCTGTAAAAATTTCTGACTTTGCTCCATGCAAAACAGCAAGGCTAAGTGGTACGGGTTCATGGGTTGCACATAGCGCGCTACCAATGGTTGTTTTTGAATAACGCCAGCAACAATCGTCATTGTAGCATCGGCCATAATCGTCGAAATCTCATCCATAAAGCGTGTTCGCTTTTCAGGGTCGCCCAAAAAGACGAATGGTGCTTTTGCTTTCCGTATCTCGTGCTCGTGAAAAACAACCATATCATGGCCAAACCAGCGAAACTTCATTTCCTGAATTTTTGGGGCCAGATCGCGTGCATAGACCCGCTTTTCTATGATGCAAAAAGCAAGAGTGAAAACCGGAAATTGAGGATCAATGGAGGTGAGGCTGTGGTCACCGCTCTCGTCCACATAGATGATGTAGTCGCTTTTTTCCATGTGCTGACGATCTTGACCATTTTGCTGTTAATCGCCGACGACTGCACCAGGAATAGCCTTGACGGCTCAACAGAATGATCAAAAAATTGACGCTTCGTCAAATTGCAGCCGGTTTGTCATCGCGGGCTTGCGAAGCGATCCAGTTGATGTTTGGTTGTTTTCGCGACTGCTCGCAAACCCTATTGCTCGGCTTTCGCCACTCTTTAGCTGGATTGCTTCGCTCTCGCTCGCAATGACGGTTATGATTGAGTATCTTTTCGTTCCGATGCCTTCCACAATCTTGCCAGTCCGGTTATGGAGTTGGCATGCGCGCTTTGCGTGTGATTCCCTCTGAATTTGTGAGCCCATGTCTGTACTTTCTTCCAACGCCTATGCGCTGCTGAAAAGCGTGTTCGGGTATGAGCGGTTTCGGCCTGGTCAGGAGGAGGTGATTGCGGCGGTGCTCGGGGGCGGGCCGGTGCTGGCGGTGATGCCGACGGGTAGCGGCAAATCCATGTGTTACCAATTGCCTGCTTTGCTTGACGGGGGGCTGACTGTTGTTGTCTCGCCTTTGATTGCGTTGATGCGTGATCAGGTGCAGCAATTGTCGAGTTTGGGGGTGCGTGCGGGATCGCTCAATTCGTCGAATACGGCGCAGGAGACGGACGCGGTTTGGGCGGCGCTGCGGGAGGGAGATCTTCGGCTGTTGTTTGTGTCGCCCGAAAGATTGGCGATGGACGGGCTGCATCAGGCTTTAGCGCGTGCAGGCGTGAAGCGCGTGGCGATTGACGAGGCGCATTGCGTTTCGGAATGGGGGCATGATTTCCGGCCGGAATATCGCCAGATCCGCACCGCGGTGGAGGCTTTGGGCAATGTGCAGGTGATTGCGTTTACCGCAACGGCTGACCGGAACACGCGGAGCGACATTGCGGGCCGGTTGTTCGACAGGCCGCCGCACATTTTCGTGCATAGTTTCGACCGGCCAAATCTCGATTTGCGGTTCGAACCGAAAGACCAGCCGCGCCGCCAGATCGAGGCGTTTTTGAAAAGTCATCGCGAGCAGAGCGGGATTATCTATTGCGCGTCGCGCGATAGAACCGAGAAAATGGCGGCGTGGCTGACGGAGAGCGGTACGGAGGCAGTGGCCTACCATGCCGGGATGGATGCGGGGCAGCGCGCGCGGAACCAGGATCGGTTTTTGCAGGAAGACGGCATTGTGGTGGCGGCGACCATCGCGTTCGGCATGGGGATCAACAAGCCCGATGTGCGGTTTGTGGTGCATGCGGACATGCCGGGCAGTGTGGAGGCGTATTATCAGGAAATCGGGCGCGCGGGGCGGGATGGCCTGCCGGCTGCCACGCTGACGCTTTATGGTGTCGAGGATATGGCGTTGCGCCGCCGCCAGATTGCGGAAAAGTCAATCAAAGAGGAGCGTCGCCGGATCGAGAATGCGCGCTTCGGGCGGTTGGCGATGCTCTGCGAAGCGGCATCGTGCCGGCGGCAAGTGCTGCTCTCGTATTTTGACGAGCAGGCGCCGCCCTGCGGGCGCTGTGATATTTGCCGAGGCGATGTGGCGCTTTATGACGGCACGGTGGATGCGCAAAAGGCGCTCTCGGCGGTGTACCGGACGGGGCAACGCTTCGGCGCGGCGTATCTCACCGATGTTCTGACGGGCACCGAGAGCGAGAGCGTGATGCGCAACGGGCACGGGAGTGTGAAAACTTTCGGCGTCGGGGCGGATAAACCGCGTGTCGTTTGGGGCGGGATTATCCGCCAGCTTTTCGCCGCCGATGCGCTGGAAAGTGCGAGCGAGGAGCATGGCGGGTTCAAGCTGACCGAGAAGGGCGAGGCGATCCTGCTCGGCAAGGAGGCGATCCAGCTGCGGGATATTCCGGTGAAAGCACCGAAGCCGCCGCGCTCTAAGGCGGGCAAGGGGCAGGAGGCGCCCGAGGGGCTGGACGAGGACGAGGCCAGACTGTTTGCAGCGCTGAGGCGCAAAAGGCTGGAGCTGGCGCGCGAGGAAGGGGTTGCGGCGTACGTCGTGTTTGCCGACCGCACATTGATTGAGCTTGCACGCGAGCGGCCCATGTCGCTGCGCGAGATGGCGGGGATTTACGGCATCGGAACGGCGAAGCTCGAGCGCTTTGGCGAGGCGTTTCTGGAAATTTTATTGGCGGGGTGAGGGAGGCGCAATCTTTTCTAGCCTTGCTCCTTCTCCTCCGGTATAAAGCCGCCTTCGCCAGATAAGCCTTACGGTTAGCGTGGGCAGGCGTTGAGTGGAGCGATAAGATGACCGAGCGTTGGAACCCGTCGAGCTGGAGATCAAAACCTGTTCAGCAGGTGCCTGCGTTTCCGGATGCTGCAGCTCTCAATGCCGTCGAGGCGCAATTGGCCGGGTTTCCGCCGCTGGTTTTTGCAGGCGAGGCGCGGAAGCTGAAGCGCGCTCTGGGCAAGGTTGCCAATGGCGATGCGTTTTTGCTGCAGGGCGGCGATTGCGCCGAGAGCTTTGCCGAGCATTCGGCTGACAATATCCGCGATTTTTTCCGGCTGTTTTTGCAGATGGCCGTTGTGCTGACATTTGCGGGCTCTTCGCCCGTGGTGAAGGTGGGCCGCGTTGCGGGGCAGTTTGCCAAGCCGCGCTCCTCGCCGAACGAGAAAATTGGTGATGTGGAATTGCCGTCCTATCGCGGAGATGTGGTCAACGGGATTGAATTCACCTCCGCGGCGCGTATCCCCGATCCGGAGCGGCAGATCATGGCGTATCGGCAATCGGCGGCGACGCTGAACCTGATCCGCGCTTTTGCCAATGGCGGCTATGCCAATTTGGAGAACGCGCATCGCTGGATGTTGGGCTTCGTGAAGGACAGCCCGCAATCCGAACAGTATCGTGAAATTTCCGACCGGATTACCGAAGCGCTCGACTTTATGCGCGCAATCGGGCTTGACCCCGAGGCGCATCCGGAAATGCGGACGACGGATTTCTACACGTCGCACGAGGCGTTGCTGCTGGGCTATGAGCAGGCAATGACGCGGGTCGATTCGACGACGGGCGACTGGTACGCGACGTCGGGCCATATGATCTGGATCGGCGACAGGACACGGCAGCTTGATCATGCGCATGTGGAATATTTCCGCGGGATCAAGAACCCGATCGGGCTGAAATGCGGCCCGTCTCTGGCGCCCGACGAATTGCTGAAGCTGATCGATGTGCTCAACCCCGAGAATGAGCCGGGCCGTTTGACGCTGATTGCGCGGTTTGGCGCGGAAAAGGCGCTGGAGCATTTGCCGGGCCTTGTGCGGGCGGTGAAGCGCGAGGGGCGTTCGGTTGTCTGGTCGTGTGATCCGATGCATGGCAATACGGTGAAGGCGGCGTCCGGCTACAAGACGCGGCCGTTTGATCTGATCCTGTCGGAGGTGAAGACCTTCTTCGGCGTGCATCAGGCCGAGGGCACCTATGCCGGCGGCATTCATCTGGAGATGACGGGCAAGAATGTGACCGAATGCACGGGCGGCGCGCGTGCTGTGCTCGATTCCGAATTGCAGGACCGGTATCACACGCATTGCGACCCGCGGCTCAATGCCGAGCAGGCGTTGGAGATGGCGTTCCTCGTGGCGGAACTTCTGAAGAAGGAACGTCTCGCCAAGGGACGTCCGGCAGTCGAGGCGGCGGAGTAAGCGCCTGATATTCGCTGATTTTTAAATGAAAAATGAATTCGCAATAACGGTTGGAAAAAACATCAGGGCACTCCGAGAGTTGCGACGGCTAACACTTCGTGGACTTCAACATAGAATTGGCTTTCAAATCGACGGAAAGCCAATTTTATCGTGTGTAAGTATAAGCAGAATTGAACGAGGCGAACAGGAATTAACTTTTACAAATCTTGAACGTATCTCTCGTGGTCTTGGTTGTAATGTTGAGTGGCTTATTACAAGTGATAACGCGAGTGTTCAGGGGCCGCTTGTAATTGAAAGCGCGGCGGAGTCAGAAATAATATTGAATTTCCGCCGGTTGAACGAGTAAGACCGCGACCAAGTAATTAATTTTGGGGCTGACATAGATAGCAGAAAAAGGCTATTTATGTCAGATGGTTAAGCATAGGCGAAAAAGCAGACTTCTTCCAAGTATTCAAAACAAGTTACTTGAGCAGTTTGTGGCTGGTGTTTCTGCGCGAACGGCTGCTGAGTTGACGG
>CAMCXA010000092.1 GCA_945883115.1 Alsobacter soli | reverse complement strand
GGCTTTTGGTATTCCGTTGTAGCGGCGCATGTGTCGCTTGGCCTGGTTCCAAAAGTTCTCAATGCCGTTGATATGGCTTTTCTCTTCGACGAATGTTTCCGAATGATTGATGCGGACGTGATGGAACTCCGAGACATCCAACACATCGTAGGATCTGAAACTGTCGGTGTAGACAATGCTGTCAGGTTGGATGCGATCCCGAATAATTCCCAGCAAAGTCTGTGCCTTGGCATCCTCGATCATCATTGCATACACCTTACCGCCACGCTTGAGGAGACCGAAGACGGGCACCTTACCGGCTGCCCCTCTCCCTCTCTTGCCTTTTCGAACGCCGCCGAAGTAGCTCTCATCGACTTCGATCTCACCTGCAAGGAAAGGAGCTTCAGCCGCCATCTTCTCAACGATGATCTCACGCAGTTTGTGGAAAAACAGAATTGCTGTGTTCCGATTTACACCCGTCAACTCAGCAGCCGTTCGCGCAGAAACACCAGCCACAAACTGCTCAAGTAACTTGTTTTGAATACTTGGAAGAAGTCTGCTTTTTCGCCTATGCTTAACCATCTGACATAAATAGCCTTTTTCTGCTATCTTTGTTAGCCCCCATGATTATTACACCCGCTGTTACTCGGATCGCGCCACATCGCTGGTAGGAGCTATCAAGGGCCCGTCCGATCATATCACGGCATGGTACCAACACTGTTGATGATACTGGACCTTCAATTTGGCCATTGAGTACGCGATCTTAAACAAATCAGATGTTTACAAGATTTGATTGTCCTTCTGGGGGATTTGCAGAATGGCTGCAGTGCCAACAATTTAAATCTATCAAGAAAGGGAGGCTTATAATGACTAAAGCAGTTTTGCGGAACTCCACACTGGAAGATCTCGATAAGCGTTCCTTTCTGCATCCGTTTACGTCGTTGGCAGACCATGCGCGCCTTGGTCCATGGATTGTCGAGAGCGCTAAAGATGTATTTATCAGAGATTCTCTTGGGCGTGAGTATGTTGATGGCGTTAGCGGACTAGCTTGTGTTAACGTCGGTTATGGCCGAGATGAAATTGCGCAGGCAATGGCCGATCAGGTTCGCAAGCTGTCGTTCTTCCCTTCATTCTGGGGAACGTCTCATGAGCCAGGCATTAGGCTGGCGGATCGTCTCGTGGATATGGCGCCGGGCAAGGCAGGCAAAGTCCTCTTTGGTACATCCGGATCAGATGCTAACGAAAGCCAGGTTAAAATCGTCTGGTTTTACAATAACATTCTAGGCCGGCCGAAGAAGAAGAAGATCATTGCGCGTCACCGTTCGTATCATGGAACCACGATTGCGGCCGGCAGTCTCACCGGACAGGCGGGTGTGCATCGAGGTTTTGATTTGCCGCTACCACAAATGCTGCACACGCGTGAGCCTGACTATACCAAGTATGCCGAACCTGGCATGAGCGAGCGGGTTTTCTCGAAGAAGATGGCGGACGAACTCGATGCGCTAATTCAAAAGGAAGGACCCGACACGGTAGCAGCTTTCATCGCTGAGCCGGTGGGTGGCTCTTCCAGCGGTGTCCTGGTCCCTACTGAAGGATACTGGGACGAGATTACTCGTGTTCTCAAGAAGCATGACGTCTTGCTGATTGCCGATGAGGTAGTGAGTGGGTTTGGTCGCACTGGCAAAATGTTTGCCTCGGATCACTATGGGCTCGAGCCTGATCTGCTGACCCTGTCCAAGGGAATAACGAGCGGCTACGCACCCATGTCGGCATGTGTAATCTCTCAAAGGGTGATGGATGTGCTGAGTTCAGCCTCCGCCGAATATGGAGCATTCGGTCATGGCTACACAAATACGGCTCACCCTGTTTGCGCCGCGGCTGCTCTGGTTAATATCGATATCATAGAGCGCGAGGGGCTGGTTGAGCGCGCAGCTGAAACTGGCGCATATATGCTTACAAGGTTACGCGAGATTTTCTCCGGCGGCCCGCACATTCGAGCCATTAGAGGAATCGGAATGATTATGGGTGTAGAGTTTGATGAACCTGCGCCCGGAGTGGACCTCAATGATACAATTCCGATGCAAATCCTGCGTCAGGGTTATAAGGATGGCATCATTATCCGGGCTACAGCGGGTAATCATACAATCACGCTTTCACCCCCTCTGACCATCGCCCGGAAGGAAGTTGATTACTTGATTGAACGGTTCGCACGCGGTTACGAGCTAGTGACCGCTGCACAAGCAAAATAGAAGAGAGCTTCGCTGACCTCGTGTTCCGAAGACTTTCCTAGGCTACTCGGTAGGAGTGGCCTAGGATTTACTCCTGTGGCAATGCCAAGTGGGTACAGAATCGACAAAATTCGATGCGCACTATCGGGAACGACACTGGCGAGACGTCTACTGAGAGTAAGCTATTGAGGAGCTCTCGCAAATCAATAGGGGAACAAACATATATATCGATTATTTTCTAATCGGCTGAGCGTTCTAATGTCCAGGTTGTGCCACTCAGGTAGGCTTCAAAATTTGCGATTCGAGAATTTCACCAATATGGGACTATCATCTCGCGACAAGCGCCTAAAGGGTAACAACCGATGTCCGAAGATGGCACGGCAGCGGTGACTGGATCATCGATTGAACGAATGGAGATTGATCACGTGGGAGCATTTCAATGAGCCTCATCTTGCACGATACCGATAAAGCCATACTGTCCGGTGAGCAGGGACCCGCCGCTGCCTTTGCCCATCAGATATTGACAGCTTTTGCTCATTCGGTGAACGCTCGGGCTATGATCGATGTTTCTGGGGCGCATATCGACGGCTGCCTCTACCATGGACAGGTCAGCCTCGATTTTGTCGAACGTCTGCTTGCGCTCGGAGGTCGCGTTAAGGTGCTGACCACGCTAAATGTGGGGTCTTTGGATCTGATCCATCCAGAAATCATGCTGCAGGACAAAGTGGAGCAGGTTCCCCTACGGCGGCTCATGACCGCGCATGAAGAACTCGGCTGTCAGTCCACATATACGTGTGCGCCGTATCAGACGATGTTTCGCCCGCGATTTGGCGAGCAGATTGCTTGGGGCGAATCCAACGCCATCGTCTTCGCGAATTCCGTCATTGGAGCCCGGACGAATCGATATGGCGATTTCATAGATCTATGCTGCGCAGTGACTGGCAGGGCGCCAGGTTATGGCTTGCACCTTGAGGAGAACAGGATTGGAGAGATTCTGTTTAGGCTAGAGGGCTTCAATTCCGCAGAGTTGGAGCGGGACTCGCTTTTCACCGCTGTAGGCATCATTGTGGGCCTGAAGACGGGTGATCGCATACCAGTTATCGAAGGTCTTCCGAGGCCACGTGATGAGGATCAATTGAAGGGGCTCGGCGCGGCAGCGGCCTCCAGCGGCGCAGTTGGCATGTTCCATGCTGTCGGCATTACACCAGAGGCAGAAACCCTCGCCGATGCGCTCGGTGGCCGCGAGCCCATCGCAACATTCGTCATTAAGCCAGCCGACGTGCGCCACGCGCTCGAACATCTGTCTCAGGCAAGAGACGACTCGCCCCTTACTGCTGTGTGCCTTGGAACGCCCCATTTCTCGCGCGGCGAATGGGACCGGTTGCTCGCCCTGTTACGTCTATCTCAGGTTGGCTCTCGCATTCCGATCTACGTCAACACGGGCCGCGAAACGCTAGATAGCCTCAATCAGAGCCGATCTTTCGATGGAGTTCAACACTTCGACATAAGGCCGGTCGTTGATACGTGCACCTACATCACGGCGATACTAGAAAAGCTGGACGGCGTCGTGATGACCAACTCCGGAAAATGGGCGCACTATGCCCCGAGCAACATTGGCGTCACGGTCGCATTCGGAGATATGGAAGATTGCGTGGCGTCTGCTGTGGCGGGTCAAGTCGTAAGGAATGCGCGATGACCTTGCTGGGACGCTTCGATGTCGAAGGTGAAGCGACTGGAGTTGCGCTGGCGCTTCAGCAGCCCTTGAGTTTCTGGGGTGGCGTGGATGCAGAAAGCGGTCGCATAATTGACCCATCTCAGCTTGCTTTGGGAGTATGCTTAGCCCAAAAGATTTTGGTCATGCCAAGTGGACGGGGGTCGTCATCGTCATCATCGGTGTTGGCCGAGACCATTCGCCGTGGAACTGGCCCACGAGCAATTGTCATGGCTTCACCCGATCCCATCATTACCGCAGGCAGCATGGTTGCACGATCACTATACGGGATCGTCTGTCCGGTGGTGGTGTTATACAAAGCAGAGGATCTCCCTGCCGACGGCGACTGTGTGTCAATCACTGTTGCACCCGACGGTGCAGCGCTTCTTACCGTCGATCCTTTGCGAGAATAATGCGATACCGCCATCTTTTCTTCATCCCGTATTTTGCGCGTGATTGCGTTAACGATCGATTGGCAAGGCGTGTTTCCCGCGATGATAACGAAGTTGACGATCAGGATTTAAGTCTATCCCGTCGTGACGTTCGTCAGCTTGGTGCGATTGGTGAACAATGGCGTCGTCGGCATCATTGTCTTGCCCATACCGGGCAAGAATGCCTTCATGACTATGTAGGAACGCGAACCGGTCATCCGCCATGCACTCGACTTTGTCACTGTTTGAGCGCAGGTTCTGCCTGGTCTCGCCGAGGTTACGCTGCCCTGCGCGCAATCCAACGCGAGAGCCGGTGCTCAAGTCCGCTCTTCAAAATCACCATACCGATCAATACGCCACTTAGCCGGTTAACCGCCTCGCTGATGCAGCAAAACATTCTACCAGCAACGCCAGTCTTGTCATTTTCAACAGAGTTCGGGACATCCCCCGTTCGTCATTTTTGATCTGGTACCAAGATTGTTTAACAGAGTGGTTATTGTGAAATGATTGTAATGACATGTAATTAAGGTCTCAAGCGTGGCTTGATTGGATCAATCTTCCGCAAGAGTAAAAAAAGGGAGGGTGCTGTTATGTCAAATAATTCATTTCTAACTCGTCGTTCTACAATGATTGCATGTGCAGGGTTTGCAATGTTGATGATGCCATTCGCAACCGCGAATGCACAGTCAATATCTGATCTTGAGGCGGCAGCGAAGACCGAAGGTCAAATCGTCAGCCTTGGCATGCCCGACGATTGGGCGAAC
>CAMCXA010000091.1 GCA_945883115.1 Alsobacter soli | reverse complement strand
CTCGAAATTCGGCCACGGCCTTTGCTGCTTCCTTGATATGGGGCAAGCCCAGACCGCAACAGCCGCCAACCATCTGAACGCCCGAGGCGAGCCATTGGCGAACGAAAACGCCGTATTGTTCCGGTGGAATAATATCGACGAAACGCCAGCCCGGCATTTCGAAATAGCCGGAATCCGGGTAGGCCATCAGAGGCCCGTCGAAGAATGGCTTCATCTCTTGAAGCGCGGGGCCGATCAGTTCAGGCCCGGTATGCATCAACCCAGCAGCATCAATTCCAGTCTGCGGGATCAGCGAAGCGATCGCACTGATTGGGAGGTCCTCGAAATGATGAAAGCTGACAACCTTGCCGTCCTTTCCGCGTCGGCCACTCATGCCGAACCAGACCGGTAGACCCGTGGAAAGCGCGGCCTCTACAGCCAGCTTGACGCGCGCTGGCTCGTACATCATCTCCAGCATGATCAGTTCCGCGCCTGCAGCCTTGGCCGTGTGGGCCAGGGCATGGAAGGCGTCGCTGATCTCAGCCGGAGACGGGATTTTGGCCGGATCAATCACGGCGGTTCCGGCCGACATCGGCACCATGTGTGACAAGGACGCGGCTACGACTACCTCGTTTGCTCCGGTTCGCTTGCGGGCAGAGAGGGCCGCTTCAACAGCGCGTTGGATGATCTCCTCGGAGCGGTCGGCGAGACCGGCATCCTTCAGCATCAGACGCGAAGCGGCATAGGTGTTGGAGGTCACAATTTCCGAGCCTGCCTCGATATAGTCCGAGTGGATATCGACAAGAATGTGATCATTTTCGAGCGTTGCCGGACCACACCACGCCGCAGCATCCATCGGCGCGCCGCGGCGCTCGAGTTCCGTGCCGGTGGCACCGTCCAGCACAATGACGTCACCTGCTGCGAGGCGCTTTTTCAGATCGGCATAGGCCATGGCGAACTCCCCAATATTGCGTTGGCTTAAGCGCCGCGCGGGCGCAGCATCGCGCGCGAGATAATGTGACGCTGGATTTCGCTGGTGCCGTCCCAGATACGCTCTACACGCGCATCACGCCACCAGCGCTCGATCGGGAGCGACGCCATCAGCCCCATGCCACCATAGATCTGGATCGCTTTGTCGGTAACCCGCGCCAAGGTCTCGGAGGCGAAGAGTTTGGCCATCGCGAAATCCGTATCCGTCGCGGTACCTTTATCAAGCTTGTCGGCAGCGGCGAGCGTGAGCAGATCGGACGCTTCGATCTCGGTCAGCATATCAGCGAGTTGAAACGAAACGCCCTGAAATTTGCCGATAACCTCGCCGAACTGCTTGCGCTGCGAGGCCCAATCAAGCGCTGAGTCAAGCACGCGACGCGCGCGGCCGACACTGGTGGCGGCGACTGTCAGGCGCGTTGCACCAAGCCATTCACCCATGAGTTCGAAACCCTTGTGTTCCTCACCGAGCAATTGGCTTTCATGCACCGCGCAATCGTCGAAAAAGAGTTCGCACTGGTGATAGCCCTTGTGGGAGACGCAGGCCGGGCCGCGCCGCATGGTGAAGCCCGGCGTCCCCATATCAACAAGAAAGGCGCTTATTTTAGCCTTTTTGCCCTTGGATGTTTCTTCGACGCCAGTAGCCGCCATCAGGATGACAAAGTCGGATTTATCTGCATGGCTGATAAAATGCTTCGAGCCATTGATAACGTAGGTATCACCCTTTTTCTCGGCTTTCGTCTTCATCGAGCGCACATCGGAGCCCGCACCTGGTTCTGTCATTGCGAGACAATCATGCCGGGTGCCTTTGATCACGGGGACGAGATAGCGCTCGATCTGGTCACCCTTGCAGCCCTGCAAAATGTTGGACGGGCGGGCGATACACATCTGCAACCCGTATGAGGCGCGGCCAAGTTCGCGCTCCAGCAGGGTCAGCGAGAGATTGTCGAGCCCGCCACCGCCATATTGTTCCGGCATATTGGCAGCATAAAGCCCGAGTTCGATGGATTTGCGCTGCACCTCGGCGGCAAGTTCCGGCGGTACTTCGTCGAGTTTTTCAACGAGGTCCTCATGCGGGTACAGTTCGTTCTCGACGAAAGAACGAACAGTCTCGACCAGCATCTGCTGCTCTTCGGAAATCGGGAAGCTGCTCATACGCTGGGTTTCTCCTTGCGGCGGATACCAAGAACGGTGCCGACGGTTCGTGGTTTCTGCAAAACGGAATGGGCTTTCACTATCGCGGACAAGCGATAGAAAAGATCAGGCGGAAGGGGTGCTGCTTTTCCGGCCATCATATCGACATGCATTAGAAGCTGCTCGCCGGTCGCGAGCAGATCACCGGTCGTGGCATTATGCATTTCGTGGAAGATATGCAACCGCTTCTCGTCAAGATCGAGAAGTGTCAGCGAAAAGGCAAGGTGATCGCCTTCGGAGCATTCCCGATAATTATGAATGCGTGTCTCAATCGTGTAAAGCGAATGCCCGCTCGCCCGATAGGCTTCGTCAATGCCAAAAAACCGGAAAAACGCATCCGAATGGTCGCCCATCACGAGCAGATAGACGCTCTCGCTCATGTGACCGTTATAGTCGGTCCATTCGGGTTTCACAGCACAGGTATGCAATCGAAGCGGCACAGAAATTGGTGCCGCTTCGTCCCAGCCCTTGAAGGGAATGCCTTCGTAAGGCGCGGTGATGCGTTTGATATCTTCTTGCATCGGACTTAGCGCTGTTTTTTGAGACCAAGTTTGATGCGCGCTTCAGCCGGGGTCAGCGTGCGCCCACCGAGGCGTTCAACGATTTCCTTGGCGCGCGCGACGAGGGTGCCATTCGTGGCGTGAACGCCCTTGTCGAGCCAGATATTGTCTTCAAGGCCGACTCGGACATTACCACCCAGCAACATGGATTGGGCAACAAACCCCATCTGGTTGCGGCCGATGGCAAAGCCTGCCCAATTGCAGTCTGCTGGCAGATGGTTGCGCATGGTCAACATCGCTTCTGTTGTTGCCTCCGCGCCCCACGGAATACCGAGACAGATCTGGAAAAGTGGCGGGCTGTCGATGAGGCCCTCGGCGATTAACTGCTTGGCCAGCCAGATATGACCAAGTTCGAAGGCTTCAATTTCAGGCTTAACACCCATTTTCTGGATGCGGGCTGCCATGTCGCGGAGCAAATCGGCGGTCGCGATGTAGGCGCCATTTCCGAAATTCAACGAGCCGCAATCGAGCGTGCATATTTCGGGGCGGGTATCCTCGACATGGGCGAGGCGCGCCGCAGCGTCAATCATGTCGGAGCCAGAGCCCGCAACTGAAGGATTGCTTGGGTCATAGACGAAATCGCCGCCCATACCGGCCGTGAGGTTGATGACAACGTCGGTACCCGACTCACGGACGAGTTGGACAGCTTCGCGGTAATTAGCAAGATCGCGCCCGGCCTTGCCGGTTTCGACGTTTCGAACGTGCAAATGCGCAATCGCGGCTCCAGCTTTGGCTGCCTCAATCGCGGCATCCGCAATCTGACGCGGGGTAACCGGAATGGCCGGATGTTTGCCGACTGTGTCGCCAGCGCCCGTAACGGCGCAGCTGATGATAACTTCATTATTCATTCCGTGATTTGACATTGGCGTTCTCCCCTGACCCAAACGCACGATGAGTTTCATGCAATCTATTTCCACACTATGAATTTTTCGACAGAATGTCGATTGACCGCAGGCGACCAGACTGGGTTGGTTTCCGACGTTTCATTCAGCGATGGCCCATAGGGAGGAGAAATTGAACGACAAAGACTTTAAGTCGAACCAGCGTTTCCGAAGAATCAAATGTGAGCGATGCAAGGCGGAGTTTGGGTGCACCCTCGGCGGGCCATGTTGGTGCGGGGAAGAAGCTTTCAGGTTACCGCTTCCAACGGATGGCTCACCCTCAGATTGCCTTTGTCCCTCCTGCTTGAAGGCTTATGCAGGCGAGCTTCGAGCAGAGATGGATCGCAGCGAATAGAGGGCACCACAGAAGGGGACTACGGGTCACAAAAATTTTCATAAACAGGGTTACAGATGCTTCAGACGGTGCAATACTCTCCCAAACAGACAAAAGTCCGGGAGTAGTGTGATGAGCGTTGCCGAGACCGAGCCAACAAGACGTAGCCGAACAGGCGGTCGTGATGCGCGCCAGAAGAGCAGGATCGGATCTGTCGCACCGGCCTATATCACCCGGCAAATCCCGCCCTACGAAATGCTTTCGGAAGAGGGATTGCTCGCCATCGAGAACGAGGCCGACCTGTTGTTACAGGATGTCGGCTTCGAGATCAGAGGTGACGATGAGGCGTTACGATTATTCAAGGCAGCGGGAGCGGAGATTAACGGGCAAAGGATCATCTTCCCGAAAGGCCTCGTCCGCGCCATCATCCAGAAAACTGCGCCGCGTGAATTCGTACAGCATGCGCGCAATCCGGCGCGATCTGTCGTGATCGGCGGGAAGAATACGGTTTTCTCGCCCGCCTACGGCTCGCCCTTTGTGACCGATATCGACAAGGGCCGACGTTATGGCACGATCGAGGATTTCAACAATTTCGTCAAACTCGCCTATTCGACACCCTATTTGCATCATTCCGGTGGAACCGTCTGCGAGCCGGTCGATCTCGCGGTGAACAAGCGTCATCTCGAAATGGTGTATTCGCACATCAAATATTCCGACAAAGCCTTTATGGGATCGGTGACAACCGCACCGCGCGCGGCCGACTCAATCGAGCTCTGCCGTGTGCTGTTTGGAGCGGATTTTGTTGACCAAAATTGCGTGATCCTCGGTAATGTGAATGTGAATTCGCCGCTCGTGCTGGATGGCGAGGCCAGCCGTGTGATCCGGACCTATGCCGCGGCCAATCAGGCTCCTGTCTGCGTACCGTTCATTCTGGGCGGTGCCATGGGGCCGGTGACAACGGCTGGCGCTTTGGCGCAATGCTTTGCCGAGGCCATGGTCTGTGTCGCATTGGCTCAATTAGAGCGACCGGGAGCACCGGCCATTTTGGGAAATTTTCTTTCGTCGATGTCTCTGAAAACGGGTGCGCCAACCTTCGGAACTCCGGAGCCGGCATTGGCCTATTTCGCGATCGGGCAATTGGCGCGGCGTCTCGGTGTACCACTTCGTTGCGGCGGAAATCTCTGTGCGTCCAAAATCCCCGATGCCCAGGCTGCATACGAGAGTGCAAACTCGATGTGGCCAGCCTTTATGTGCGGTGCGAATTTCATTCTGCATGCCGCGGGATGGGCAGAAGGTGCGCTCTCAATGTCCTACGA
>CAMCXA010000090.1 GCA_945883115.1 Alsobacter soli | reverse complement strand
CTGCGGCAACGGCGCACTCCGCTTGCTCGATTTGCAGCGCGCCGGAGCCAAGGCGCTCCCCGTCGACCTGTTTCTGCGCGGCGTCTCTCTGCCTGCCGGTCAGCGGATCGGCTGATGGCACGGTTCAAACTGATCATCGAATATGACGGTACAGAATTTGTTGGCTGGCAGCACCAGAAAAACGGACTTTCGGTGCAGGAAGTGCTCGAAGATGCCGTCTTCGCCTTCAGCGGCCAACGCACCCGCATTCAGGCGGCGGGACGAACCGATGCCGGTGTTCACGCGACCCATCAGGTCGGTCATGTCGATCTATTCGGCGAGTGGCGTACGGACACGGTCCGCGATGCCATGAACGCCCATCTGAAGCGCAAAGCCGTCTCGATTCTCGAGGTTTCGCAGGTCAGCGACCTGTTTAATGCGCGGATTTCAGCCCGCAAGCGGCATTACCTCTACCGGATCATCAATCGCCGGGCGCCGCTGACGCTGGATGTCAACCGCGCATGGCACGTCAAATGGCGCATGGACACGGCGCTGATGCAGGTTGGCGCCGATGTTCTGATCGGCAATCATGATTTCACGACCTTTCGCGCGGCTGAATGTCAGGCAGCAAGCCCCGTCAAGACGTTGGATCGTCTCGATATCGAGCGCGTCGGACTTGAAATCCAGATCAGAGCCTCGGCCCGTTCCTTTCTGCATCATCAGGTGCGGTCAATGGTCGGGTCGCTCATTCTGGTCGCAACCGGAAAATGGACGCCGGGCGATTTGCGTTTGGCACTCGACGCAAAGGATCGAGCGCGTTGCGGCCCGATGGCGCCGCCCGACGGGCTCTATCTCATTGGTGTCGACTACGAAGGCGCGGATCACCCTGTCGAAGTCTAGTCCGCAGGCATTGCCGCTCGGATCTCTTGCCTGAGATCATCAATCGGGATCAAGCGTCCGTCTTTTTCAATGTGCCAGAACGTCCAGCCATTACAGGCGGGGAGTCCTTGCGCCAAAGCGCCGATCTTGTGGATCGACCCTGTCGCAGGTCCAAGCAGCAAGGATCCGTCTGCCTTGACCACTGCTTGATGGCGACGCTTGGCATCCATGAGGATCGCGCCGGGTGCAAGAAGGCCCGCATCAAGCACGGCATTGAACGGAATACGCGGCTCGCTGCGACGTGTCGGCGCAATCGCGATGGCGGTATCATGAAGCGGTTCGACCGCCGCAATACGCTTGCGCGCAGCGTCGGCATAGCCTTCCTCGCGCTCGATCCCGATAAAGTGCCGCCCCAATTTCTTGGCAACAGCGCCTGTGGTTCCCGTCCCGAAAAACGGATCAAGCACCACATCACCGGGGTTGGAACACGACAAAATGATCCGCGCGAGCAATGATTCAGGCTTTTGCGTCGGATGCGTCTTGCGTCCCTTTGCATCCTTCAGCCGCTCACCGCCCGTGCAGAGCGGCAGATACCAATCCGAGCGGACCTGAGTATCCTCGTTGCCCGCCTTGAGCGCGTCATAATGGAACGTGTAGCCCTTCGCATCCGCACTGCGCGACGCCCAGATCATCGTTTCGTGCGCATTCGTGAAGCGGCGGCCGCGGAAATTCGGCATCGGATTGGCTTTGCGCCAAACAATATCGTTCAAGAGCCAGAAGCCGAGATCCTGCATAATAGCACCAACGCGGAAAATATTATGGTAGGAGCCGATCACCCAGAGCGTCGCATTCGGTTTCATCACACGACGGGCAGCGATCAGCCATGCGCGGGTGAAGGCGTCATAATCGGCAAAACTGGCAAACTTGTCCCAGTCATCATCCACCGCATCGACCAATGATTGATCAGGCCGGTTGAGATTGCCCTCAAGCTGGAGATTATAGGGTGGATCGGCAAAAACCAGATCGACACTCGCCGCCGGAAGCCGCTCAAGCATAGCAATGCTGTCGCCAACGATCACTTGATCGCGGGGAGTTGGCGAAAAATCCATTCGGGGGGCTGGAGCGGAAAACCCGGTACGCGTGACCTTGATCCGGGCTTCGGCGCCAGCAACCCCGATACGCGGGATACCCATAAGCAACACCGTTTACTGACTAACGGTTCCATGGGTACGTGATTTCGGTAAACACCGTGTTTAGGTTTCGGGACGCAAACAGAAAATCGGCTTAACCTTTGATTATGGTTAATGAAGACTTAACGAGAAGCAGTAAAGACAGTTAGTCGGTTGTGGTCTCGGCATGCTTCAGTGGAGCAAAACTCATGCGGTGCAGAGGTGTCGGGCCATGCAAATCCAGCGCCTTAAGATGCTTCGCAGTCCCGTACCCCATATGCTTTTCAAACCCGTAGTCGGGATATGTTTGAGCTAAAAGGGTCATCATGCGGTCCCGCGTGACCTTCGCAATGATCGAAGCCGCCGCAATCGAGAGGGAACGCCGGTCACCCCCGATCAAGGCCTCGGCCGGGCAGGGCAGGGGCGGAACATCTCTCCCGTCAATCAGCGCAAAATCAGCACGCACGGCCAACCCGTTCACCGCTCCCGCCATCGCCTCGAATGTCGCCTGTCGTATATTGATCACGTCGATCCGCGCCGCCGGAATGGACGCAATTGCCACATGCGCATGGCGCATAATCTCCGTGAACAGCCGCTCCCGCACGGACGCCGTCAGCTTTTTTGAATCATTGAGCCCGTCAGGCAGATGGTCCGGATCAAGGATCACCGCCGCCGCAACTACTGGCCCCGCAAGCGGCCCGCGCCCGACTTCATCAACCCCCGCAACCAGCTCAAACCCCCGCGCACGAAGCCGCGCCTCATGTGCGAAATCGGGAACGCTCTGTTCGTTGGATACAGGTCTTTTGGCCATCTCGGTCCGGCAGGTTGAACGGGTTAGGCAAACAGCGACAGCTGGTCGCCTGCTTTGACCGGCTTTTGGAACAGGTCCGTCCGGAGCGCAAGCCGCGCGCGGCCAAAACCCAACCGCGTCGTCGCGAGTTTGAACCTCTTCTGGATCAGCCCCGCATAAACGCCTTCGCCCACCATACGCTTGCCGAATGTGGCGTCATAGTCTTTCCCGCCGCGGGTTGATTGCACAAGCGACAAAATATGCCTGAGCCGCCCGGGGTGATGTTCCAGCAGCCATTCGCGGAACAGATCGCGGATTTCAAGCGGCAGGCGCAGCAGCACATAGCCTGCTTCCCGCGCGCCCGCCTCAAAAGCCGCCTCCAGAATGCGTTCGATCTCGGAATCCGTCAGCGCCGGAATAATCGGCGCGACCATCACTGTCACCGGAATGGCGGCTTCCGCCAGCTGCCGGATCGCGTCCAACCGTTTCGAAGGCGTTGCCGCCCTGGGCTCCATTTCACGTGCGAGCCGCCGGTCCAGCGTCGTGATCGAAAGCGCTACTTTGACGAGGCCCCGCGCGGCCATCGGCGCCAGCAGATCGATATCCCGCGCCACAAGGGCGGATTTCGTTACAATTCCAACAGGGTGGTTGAACCGCGCCAGAACCTCCAGCACCTCACGCATGATCCGCCGCTCCCGCTCGATTGGCTGGTAGGGGTCGGTATTCGTGCCGATCGCAATCGTACGCGGTGAATAGGTTGGCGCGGATAATTCCCGCTCGAGCAATTCCGCCACGCCTTCTTTGACAAAAAGCTTCGACTCGAAATCCAGCCCCGGCGACAGGCCCATATAGGCATGCGTCGGGCGCGCAAAGCAGTAAACGCACCCATGTTCGCACCCGCGATAGGGGTTGATCGACCGGTCGAACGAGATGTCGGGCGATTGATTGCGCGTAATGATCGTGCGCGGCTTTTCCATCGTGATTTCAGTCTTGAAGGGCGGTAACTCGTCAGCCGATCCCCAGCCATCGTCCTCCGTCTGCCGTTGCAGCGGCTCGAACCGCCCTGAAACATTCGTCACGGCGCCGCGCCCCCGGCGTCGCTCGGCCAAGATCCCGAGATCGGGCGGCGTCGTGTCATGCGTCAGATCATCCTCGGAAAGAGGTATCATACCCACGATCGCATCCTTTTCTGGTCGCACGAATCCCGCATTGGCAAGAACATACCATGAACACCAGAAGTTTCGCGCATTGGCAAGAAAATTCGCGGACGCTCCCCGTTTCCGATGTGGGCAAGGCGAAGCCGACTATGCTATGCCGCCGCTATGATTTCCGTATTGATACCCGTTGAGGCGTGGGAACCCGGCCTTGTTGAAACCATCGCGGCGCTTGTTCCCGCGGTGGCCGACGGCGTCGTCCGCGACCTTGTTCTCATTGGCTCGCCGGATTTCGAGCCTCTCGCCGCCATTGCCGATGCCGCCGGTTGTCTCCTTGTGCACGGCGAGGGGTCACGAAGCGCCATGATCGCGCTCGGGGCAGGGCATGCGCGCTGCGATCACGTGCTCGTTCTGCCCCCCAGCCTGATTCCGGGCATGTCTCTCTTCGCAGAACTTGCCGAATTGATCGATACACTGCCGACTAATGGCGTCTATGTGATCCCGACGGCACCCCGTCGCGGGCGGACCGGCGCGGTCACCCGCTTGAAAAGCGCCTTCACCGCCTGGCGACAGGGCGTGTTATATCCTTTTCAGGGCGTTCTCGCGTCGCGCCTCGCCTTGCAAAACGGGCTCTCGTCACTCCGCATCTTCGCGCGCTCGGCGGGTCATCTGGTCGACCGGCGCAGTCTTTGAACTGATCACCATACGGGCTTGGCCCTTGCGTGATCCGGCACAATCCTTATACGTTGCCGCCAAATCGCATTCCTTGCCGATCCCGATCCGGATGGCGCGCTCTCTTTGATCTTACAGGTGTCCCATGGTCCAAAAAAGTGTCAAAAAAGTCGTTCTCGCCTATTCCGGCGGGCTTGATACCTCCATCATCCTGAAATGGCTGCAAACCACCTATGGCTGCGAAGTCGTCACCTTCACCGCCGATCTCGGTCAGGGCGAGGAATTGGGACCGGCGCGCGACAAGGCCATCCTTCTTGGCATCAAGCCTGAAAACATTTTCATCGAGGACTTGCGCGAGGAATTCGTCCGCGATTACGTCTTCCCGATGTTCCGCGCCAATGCCGTCTATGAGGGCGTCTATCTCCTCGGCACCTCCATCGCCCGTCCGCTCATCGCCAAGAAACAGATCGAAATCGCCGAAAAGGTCGGCGCCGATGCCGTCTCCCATGGCGCTACCGGCAAGGGGAATGATCAGGTTCGGTTCGAACTCGGCTATTACGCCTTAAAGCCCGACATCACCATCATCGCCCCATGGCGCGAATGGGATCTCCGCTCGCGTGAAGCGCTTATCGCCTTTGCGGAAGCCAACCAGATCCCGATTGCCAAAGACAAGCGCGGCGAAGCCCCGTTCTCCGTCGATGCCAATCTCCTGCACGCCTCCTCCGAGGGCAAAGTGCTGGAAGATCCCGCCGTCGAAGTTCCCGATTACGTCTATTCCCGCACCATCGGGCCGCAAGACGCCCCCGACGTGGTCACAACCATCACCATCGACTTTGCCAAAGGTGACGCGGTTGCGATCAATGGCGAGAAATTGTCGCCCGCAACGCTTCTGGCCAAGCTCAACGCGCTCGGCAAAGCAAACGGTATTGGCCGCCTCGACCTCGTCGAAAACCGTTTCGTCGGTATGAAATCTCGCGGCATGTACGAGACGCCGGGCGGCACGATCCTGCTCACGGCCCATCGCGCCATTGAATCAATCACGCTCGACCGCGGCGCCGCCCATCTCAAAGACGAGTTGATGCCGAAATATGCCGAACTCATCTATAATGGCTTCTGGTTCTC
>CAMCXA010000089.1 GCA_945883115.1 Alsobacter soli | reverse complement strand
CTCGGGATGCTCGGAACGAAACGGCGCTCATTCGGAAATCTGGTTGGCCATGTGGATAATTTGGGCGACCTTCGTCAGTTGTCGGCGTGGACGAGTTCGCAATTTGATCCGACACTTTCGTGGACGGATATTGCCTGGGTGAAAGAGCGGTTCGGGGGCAAGGTTATTGTCAAAGGTATCCTTGATGCCGAAGATGCCAAGCTGGCTGTTGCACACGGTGCGGATGCCATCATCGTTTCCAATCACGGCGGCAGACAGCTTGACGGGGCGCCTTCATCCATTCGCGTTTTGCCGGAGATTGTTGCTGCCGTCGGGAGCAAGTCGGAAATCCATTTGGATGGCGGAATACGATCCGGGCAGGATATCCTGAAGGCCGTCGCCTTGGGCGCGAAATCGACCTATATCGGGCGGGCGTTTCTTTATGGGCTCGGTGCTGGCGGGGAAGCCGGGGTGACGAGAGTCCTCGAGATTATCCGAAAGGAGATGGATATCACGATGGCGCTCTGCGGAGAACGCGATATCCGGAATATCGGCGCGCATACGATTTATCAGAACAAGCTGGTTGGCTGAATTTCCGGGTGATTGTGCTCACCCGGAAATCTGCTCATTCTCTTAGAGGTAATAGTCGAATTCTCTGCTCAGTGGTTCTGAAAAGAGTTCTGTAAACTCTCCAAGTTTGATTTCCCGGTAGAGCTTTGGAAAATCGGGCGGGAAGTAGTTTTTCAAAATCTTCGCTTGTGCCAGAGCATCGAGTGACGCCAAGAAATGCGGCGCCATTTTGGCAGTTTTGGTTGGCACGGGAATGCTGTCTGCATTCTTCCCGTCAATCGGCTGTGTCGGCACGAGCTTGTTCATCACGCCGTGATCAATGCCTGCGAGGATCGCGGCGAGAGCGAGATGCGGCGAGGCGTCAGCGCCTGCCACTCGATGTTCGATGCGGCGCGATTGACCGTCTCCGAAGGGAACACGGAAGGCGACAGACCGGTTATTATGCCCCCAGTGACCATTGACCGGCACAAAGTTATCCGGCTTGAAGCGCCGAAACGCACTGAAGTTTGCGGCGAATATTCCGAGAGCCTCTGAAAGAGTTGATTGAAGACCAGCGACGGCCGATCTCAATGTGTCGGTTCCGTTCGCGGCAGAGAAGATATTTTTACCGTCTTTGTCCATGAGGCTCACATGAACATGCATGCCGCTTCCCGGCTGGTTCATATAGGGCTTCGCCATGAACGTGACATCGTCGCCGCGTTCACGCGCAACACCGCGTATCACGCGCTTCAAGAGCGTTGCGTGATCGGCTGCAAGGAGAGGGTCCGCAACGTGTTTCAAATTGATTTCGAACTGGCCCAGACCATACTCAGCGACGGCCGTTGAGGCCGGTATCCCTTGGGCACGCGCCGCTGTGTCGATCGCCAGAATGAAATCACTGTAGTCTTCGAGTTGTTCGACACTCAAATTCGCGGGTGCGCGCGGCGGGCCGTTTGTGCGGGAAAGCTTTGCAGGACGGATTTTTCCGTCTTCCGTGCGCTCGGAGTCGATTAAATAGAATTCAAGTTCGCAGGCAACAGTTGGATATAACCCATTGGCATTCAACCGCTTTACGACATCCGTCAATACTTTTCTCGGATCAAACCAGAGTTGATCTCCGGTTTCTGCGTGACGCATATCGAGGAGACATTGCGCGGTTGGAGATTTCGCCCATGGAACCGGAGCAAACGTCCCCGGTACAACGCGCCCTACCGCGTCCGGATCGCCGTCCGAGCCTCCAATGCCAAGAGCATTTGTGCCGTGCCCGTGAACGTCGAGTACTGCGGCGCAGGCTGAAAAGGTAACGCCGGAATTCAAGATGCGCTTGATATCCGCAACTGGTTCCCGTTTTCCATAAAGTTGGCCTGAGATACCGACCATAAAGGTGTCGATAAAGGCTGTCTCGGGATGACCACGCAAGAACTCTTCCCACTCATTATGTGGGTTAGCCGCTTCAAATGCCATTTTCTTTCTCCGATTTGAGTTTTTAGATGATGAAAGGTTTCGCTATTCGACGATTGCGTAGATTTTTCGCACGGGTTCGGTTGTTTCCCAGATGCCTTGAAAGCCCCGGGGAATAACGAAGGATTGACCAGCTTCGAATTCCAGAATGCTGCCATCGTCGCCGCGTAATTTCCCCGAGCCGGACAAGATCGTGCAGAGCTCGTCCTCTGTGTATGAGACGCGCCAAGCGCCGATATCCGAGGCCCATTGACCAACATAGAACCCGCGCTCTTGGTTCTCATAGGACGGCAGGATGCCTGTCAAAGGTCTGCCGGAAACGATTTTATCTGGTGAGATGGGCGTATCTTTTGCGAGTGCTACAGATGTCGGCATCGTGAAAGGCTTTTGCGCAGTCATCTCGTTTAATCTTTCAGGTGTGATCGTCAGGATTTCGTCTGAGCCAATCGCTCGGCTCTTTCCCGCTCGACTTCCTGACGCTTTGTCATGATCGAGGCGATGATGACAGTCACTGTGACGACTGCGACCATCATTGAACAGACAGCGTTGATCTCAGGTTTTACGCCAAGTCGGACGTCCGAATAGATTTTCATTGGCAGCGTTGTGGCACCTGGGCCAGTCGTGAAGCTCGAAATGACCAGATCATCGAGTGATAATGTGAAGGCCAACATCCAACTGGAAATCACAGCGGGAAGGATCAATGGGAGCGTGATACGAAAAAACGTCATGAAGGGCGTGCAACCAAGATCGAGCGCCGCCTCTTCAATGCTTCGGTCAAAACTGACGAGGCGCGACTGGACAACAACTGCGACGAAACACATGGTAAAGGTGATGTGGGCGAGCACGATGGTCCAGAAGCCTCGATCCACATTGATCGAGACGAAGAGCAGGAGAAGTGACAGTCCCGTAATCACCTCCGGCATGACGAGCGGCGCATATACCATTCCCGAAAAAAGGGTGCGCCCCGCAAACCGCCCGTGTCTTGCAAGGGCCAAAGCCGCCATTGTGCCCAAGATTGTTGCGACTGACGCCGACAGGAAAGCGACTTTCAGGGTTATCCACGCCGCATCAAGCAATTGCTGGTTGGAAAAAACGGAGGCGTACCATTTCGTTGACCACCCGCCCCATACGGCTACGCTGCGCCCTGCGTTGAACGAATAGAGGATGAGAAGCAGGATCGGGAGATAAAGAAAGGCAAAGCCGGCGGTCAACGACACGGCATTGAAGGTGCTGAACCGTTTCATTACCCCATATCCTGTTGTTTTGCCTGATTGTTCTGGAAAATCATGATCGGGATCATGAGAACAATGAGGAGGGCTATGGCAACGGCAGAGGCTGCAGGCCAGTCGCGGTTATTGAAAAACTCTTCCCACATCGTCTTGCCGATCATGACCGTATCGGACCCGCCAAGAAGATCAGGGATAACGAACTCGCCGACGGCAGGGATGAAAACAAGGAAACAGCCTGCGATAACGCCCGGGAGAGAGAGGGGAAATGTCACTTTCCAAAACGCCTGAATATTGGTGCAGCCGAGATCTTTGGCGGCTTCAATCAGGCTTTCGTCCATTTTCTCCAGCGCGGAATAGAGCGGGAGAACCATGAAGGGTAGGTAAGAGTAGAGAATGCCGATATACACGGCAGCGTTGGTCGACAAGATCACGAGGGGTTCATCGATGATCCCGAGAGACAGGAGCATCGAATTGAGCAAACCTTCCTCGGAGAGGATCGAGATCCACGCATAGACGCGGATCAGAAAACTCGTCCAGAACGGCAAGATCACCATCATCACCAGTGTTGGACGCCATGATTTCGGGGCGCGCGCCATGCCGTAGGCGAGCGGATAGGCGATGAAAAGCATCATCACGGTCGACGAACCGGCGATCCAGATGCTCGAAAGATACGAACTCACATAGATTGAGTCGACGAACAGCCGGAGGTAATTCGCTGATGTGAATTCAGCGAACCGAGCAAATGTCTCACTCCAGCCATCGACAAACGGGTCAAAAGTGGGGGAGTAGGGCGGTTGAGCGATTTCTGGCGACGAGAGAGAGATTTTGAAGACGATGATGAACGGGATGAAGAATAAAACAAGCATCCACAGATAGGGAATGGCCCGAACAATCCAGCGATGGTTGGTGTTGGTCATCGCCCGTGCCTCATTTGGTCAGTACAATACCGCTGTCGGGCGCCCAGGTGAGGAAGACCTTGTCTTCCCAGCTGATCGGGCGTTCGACGATTCGGCGGGTATTTGCGATTGAAGCACGCATCGTGCCGCCGCCATCAAGCCGGACGTGATAAACGGAAACGTCACCGACATATCCGATATCCCAGACTGTGCCGGTCGCGGTATTGACGCTCGGGTTCTCGGGCGGGGAAAGGCTGATCGATACTTTTTCAGGCCGCAGGGCAAACCATGCCGTGTCGCCATTTTTGACCGCGCTCTCGCCTGACGCCTCGATCATGCCGCCCGTCGTGTCGCTGCCGAGGATGATTTTTCCGAGATCGTTCTTTTCGACGCGGCCTTCGATCAGATTGATATCGCCGATAAAGTCGGCGACATATTTTGACACGGGCTGCTCGTAAAGCTCTGCTGGCCGGGAAATCTGGACAAACTGTCCCTTGTCCATGACGGCGATCCGATCCGCCATGGTCATGGCTTCGTCCTGATCATGCGTGACGATGACGAATGTCATGCCTAACGCTACTTGGAGATCGAGTAATTCGAATTGTGTTTCTTCACGCAGTTTTTTGTCGAGCGCGCCGAGCGGTTCGTCCAACAGAAGAACTTTCGGACGCTTCGCGATCGCGCGGGCGAGGGCGACGCGTTGGCGTTGTCCGCCCGATAATTGGTGAGGTTTGCGCAGGGCGAAGCCTTCAAGCTTCACGAGCTTCAGCATTTCCTCAACGCGGGCCGTGATTTCACCTTTCGGGAGTTTCTCCATTTCCAGACCGAAGGCGATATTTTTTTCAACCGTCATGTGCGGAAACAGAGCATAGGATTGGAACATCATGTTCACAGGCCGCTTGTGCGGCGGGATCCCAGCGAGGTCTAGTCCGGCAATCGAAATTGATCCCGATGAGGGTGTTTCAAAGCCTGCCAACATGCGCATGAGGGTTGTCTTGCCGCAGCCTGACGGCCCGAGAAGCGCAAAGAACTCGCGCTCGAAGATGTCGAGCGACACGTTGTTGACCGCTGTGAAACTGCCAAAGTTTTTTGAGACGTTTTCAATCCGGATCAGCGGCTTTGCAGAGGGATCGTCCCACGGAGCGAATTTCCGGCGTATCGGACCGATTGATTTAGCTGCCATCACTGATTTTCCGAAATATTGCCTGAGGTGAGAAAGGGCCGGCGTACAGGACGCCGACCCTTTTATGTTACTTGCGCTTGATGTCGCGCCAGGCCTTTGTCGACTCGCGTTGTGTTTTCTGGTCAAGCGGAAGGACAATGAACAGTTTCGACATTGTTGCGTCGTCGGGGAAAGTCCCACGATCATCCAGAATGGCTTTGTCGATAAATTGCTGGGAAGAAATGTTCCCGTTCGGGTACTGGATGTAGTTCGAAGCTTTCGCAGCGACTTCGGGGCGCATCATGTAATTGATGAAGGCGTAGGCCTCTTCAAGATGTGGTGCGTCTTTCGGAATGGCGAAATTGTCGAAGAACATGCCGGCGCCTTCTTTCGGGATCACGTAGCCGACTTCGACTTTTTTCTTGGGATCTTTGACGGTCTGGTTCTTCTCTTCCGCGCGGCTTGCGGCCTGTTTGATGTCGCCGGACCAGCCGACCACGAGGCACGCATCGCCATTGGCAAGCGCGTTGATATATTCGGAAGAGTGGAATTTCTTGATGAAGGGGCGGATCTTTTTGAGAAGTTCAGCCGCGGCCTTGAAATCTTCCGGATCGCGGGAGT
The DNA here is from genome assembly GCA_945883115.1 of Alsobacter soli. Taxonomy (GTDB): domain Bacteria; phylum Pseudomonadota; class Alphaproteobacteria; order Rhizobiales; family Beijerinckiaceae; genus CAIUPE01. The sequence goes on along the minus strand of CAMCXA010000089.1, from coordinate 131 downwards.
TGGGATCTTTGCCGAGATAGTTCAGCGCTGCCGGAATGACTTCATCTGGGGCATCGAGAACCATGATGCCGCAATCTTTGAATTTCGAGGCAATTTCGGGATCGAAAATTAGTTTCCATGAGTCAAGCGGT
>CAMCXA010000088.1 GCA_945883115.1 Alsobacter soli | reverse complement strand
GTCAGACGGCGGAGAAGCCGTTATCGACGAAGAGTTGCTGGCCGGTGACAAATTCCGCGTCATCGCTGGCAAGATACAGCGCGGCGCGGGCGACATCTTCGGGGTATCCCATGCGGCCCTGCTGGGCGGCAATCGCGGCATCGGAAACATCAACGCCGAGGGCTGCAAGTTCCTTCACTTCGCGGTTCCCGTGGGGTGTCTGGATGAAGCCCGGGCAGACCGCGTTGCAACGGATATTCCGGTCGCGGAACTCGACGGCGATGGCGCGGGCGAACATGTGCACGGCACCTTTGGTTGTGTCGTAAAGAACTTCATTGGGCGTTGCGAGGACGGCTGAAATCGAGGAGGTACAAACGATGGAGCCACCGCCCGCCGCTAGCATGTGCGGGATGACGGCTTTTGTCATCAGGAACATGCTTTTGACGTTCACATCGTGCAACCAGTCCCATTCCTCCTCTGTGGTTTCGAGGAAGGGCTTGATGACGATGGTGCCGGCATGGTTGAAAAGGATGTTGATCGGGCCGAACGCCTTGTGGGTTGCTGCAACTGCGGCGTTGACCTCGTCCGCTTTCGAGACATCGGCTTTGAGCGCGATCGCGACGCCACCAGCGCGGGTGATTTCTGCGGCGGTTGCTTGGGCTGCCTCCATGTTGACATCAACGATGGCGACTTTCGCGCCTTCACTGGCAAAGAGTTTTGATGAGGCCCCGCCCATGCCTGTGGCGCCGCCCGAGATCAGTGCCACTTTGCCCTTCAGTCTGTCAGCCATGATGGTGTTTCGCTTTCGATGCTGCGTCTGTGCTTTGATATCACGCGTGATCAGGATGATTGATGCTTTTGATACTGTAAACGTACCACATATTCTCATCCAGTCCGTCGTCACCCTACGGGCTATGCCGGACACTGCTTGGCCCAAGTCGATGATGCTCCGCGTGGCTGCGCCACGCGTAGCCCCATCGGGGCGAAGCGTGGTGGGCCCGGCAGGACTCGAACCTGCAACCAGACCGTTATGAGCGGTCGGCTCTAACCATTGAGCTACAGGCCCACTCGGATTTTCACCCGCAGCATCTTTTAGACCGGAGTCGGGGGTGCCTGCAATCGGAACTTTGCCAGCTTGGCCGTTGTGCGCGTGCAAATTTGAGTGTGCGGCCAAGCGAGGGAACTCTTGCCCCGACGTGTCGGGACCGCTACATACGGTGCAACCCAGATCCTTCCCTCTTGTCGGAGATTTTCCCTTCATGGCTCGTCAGTTTATTTATCATATGCAGGGACTTACCAAGACATGGCCCGGCGGCAAGAAGGTTTTGGACAATGTCCATCTCTCCTTCTATCCGGATGCGAAGATTGGTGTGCTGGGTGTCAACGGTTCGGGTAAATCGACGCTGTTGCGGATTATGGCCGGTATCGACAAGGAATTTGTCGGCGAAGGCTGGGTCGCGGATGGCGCGCGGGTTGGCTATCTCCAACAAGAACCGCCGCTTGACGGCTCGCTCAATGTCCGCGGCAATGTGATGGTGGGTGTTGCCAAGCAGCAGGCCATTTTGGACCGCTACAACGAACTCGCGATGAATTATTCGGACGAGACTGCGGACGAAATGATGAAGCTGCAGGACGAGATCGAAGCGCAGGGGCTTTGGGATCTTGATTCGAAGGTCGATCAGGCGATGGATGCGCTGCGGTGTCCGGCGGATGACGCGGATGTCGAGAAGCTCTCGGGTGGTGAGCGGCGGCGCGTGGCGCTGTGTCAGCTTCTGCTGGCGCAACCGGAATTGCTGCTGCTCGACGAGCCGACCAACCATCTGGATGCTGAAACCGTGTCCTGGCTCGAGGGGCATTTGCGGACTTATCCGGGTGCGATCCTGATCGTGACCCATGACCGCTACTTCCTCGACAATGTGACGGGCTGGATTCTCGAACTCGATCGTGGCCGCGGTATTCCGTATGAGGGCAATTATACGAGCTGGCTTACGCAGAAGCAGAAGCGCCTTATTCAGGAAGGTCGCGAATCCGAGGCGCAGCAGAAGGCGCTGGAACGCGAAGCCGAGTGGATGCAGCAGAGCCCGAAGGCGCGGCAGGCCAAATCCAAAGCGCGTATCCAGCGCTATGAGGATCTCGTGCAGAAGCAGAACGACAAGGGGCCGACAACGGCGCAGATCATCATTCCGGTGGCCGAGCGGCTGGGTAATCATGTCATTGATTTTGACGGGCTGTCGAAGGGGTATAATGACCGGCTTCTGATTGACACTCTCTCCTTCAAATTGCCGCCGGGCGGGATTGTCGGCGTGATCGGGCCGAATGGCGCGGGTAAAACGACGTTGTTCCGCATGATCACCGGGCAGGAAAAGCCGGACTCGGGCAGCATCACCATCGGTGACTCGGTGCAGCTCGGATATGTCGACCAGTCACGCGATGCGCTTGATCCGAACAAGACGGTCTGGGAGGAAATCTCGGAAGGCAACGAGATTATCTATCTCGGCAAGCGAGAGATCAATTCGCGCGGCTATTGCTCGACCTTCAATTTCAAGGGCGGCGACCAGCAGAAAAAGGTCGGGATGCTCTCTGGCGGCGAGCGCAATCGTGTGCATCTCGCGAAGATGTTGAAGTCGGGTGCAAATCTCTTGCTACTCGATGAGCCGACGAACGATCTCGACGTTGAAACCTTGCGCGCTTTGGAAGAGGCACTGGAAGATTTCGCCGGGTGCGCCGTGATCATCTCGCATGATCGCTTCTTTCTGGATCGGATCGCGACGCATATGCTGGCCTTCGAGGGCGACAGCCATGTGGAATGGTTCGAAGGCAATTTCCAGGATTACGAGGAAGACAAGAAGCGCCGGCTGGGGATTGATTCAACGATACCGAAGCGGATCAAGTACAAGAAGCTGACGCGGTGAGAAATTATTGAAAAGGCGCCCGGAAGGGCGCTTTTTTGCAAGGTTGGGCACTTGCAGGCAAATGTCGCCTGACAGAATTTGATCATGCGAGAGATAACGTCGCCGACTTCGTTTACGTCTCCAAAGCTCTTTAGCCGATAGGCCAGAGTATCAGGATCAGACCGCCTGATGCCACGGCAGCGAGGGTGCCTAGGCCGAACCATAGCCCGAGTGATCTGCCGCCGACGAAGGCGGAAATAGCGATTTTCGTGAGGGCATTGGTTGAGGCTGCGATGAGAATGCCAGCCATGAGCGTTTGCGGAACTGCGGCGCCATCGGCCATGCCGGCAAGGGACAATGTGATCGCGTCGACGTCGGCAATGCCGGACAGGGCGGCAAGCGCCAGAAGCGCGTTCTCGCCGAGATATTGAATTGTAATTGCTGTTACAAGCAGGATGAAGCCGATCAGTGCCGCGAGTTGCAATGCGCTGACGAGATCAAACGGGTTCTGCAAGTGCAAGGGTGGTGAGGGTGTTGTTTCGTGATGATTAAGATAGAGCCCGCCGATCAAGAGTTGCACCGCCATGGCCGTCAAGAGCGGAGCGGCAATTCCCGACAGGAGCGAGGGTGCCAAGGTTGATGTGATCAACAAGACGCGCGCGGCCATGACGGCACCGGACAAGAGCGCGCCACCGGCGGCCAGCCGCGATGTTCCCGGATCGGAGCGGGCAAAACGGGCAAGCGTGAGCGTTGTGGCCGTTGATGAAACGATACCTCCGGTCAGCGCGGCGATCGTGATGCCGGTGCGTGTGCCGAAGACGCGCATTGCGATGTAGCCGGAAAATGAAATAGCGCAGACGAAAATGGCGTATCGCCAGATTTGAGCTGGATTCAGTGCACCCCACGGATCGAGTGCATAATCCGGCAGGACGGGCAGAAACAGGAATGTCATTGTGGCCAGGATCAGAACTGCCCGGATATCGATCCATTCGAGGCGTTTGAGCCAGCCATGCAAAGGTTGTTTGAGTGCAAGCAGAAGAACACTTGCGACGGCTGCGGCTGCGGCAATTTTCGGGTCGCCAAGCACGGCATAGGCGCCAAGCGCAAAGCCGAGCAGGCTCGCGACGGCACCCGTGGCGCTGACGCTCCGATCCACCCGCATTTCAGCCCAGTGAAAGAGACCGGTGACAAGGGCAAAGGCCAGAAAGGCGAGACCAAGAACACTTGGATCCGTCAGGCTTGATAATTGACCCGAGACGCCGCCGAGCAAGCCGGAGAGGGCGTGCGTCCTGATGCCGGCGGCCCGCCCGCCTTCCTTTTCTTCGCGCGATGACCAGCCACGCTCCAACCCGATCAGAAGGCCGATGGCGAGGGCGATGGCAAGGCGGGCAAGCGACGTTTCAAAATCAAGCATTTTTCGTTCCCGGTGTCGTCTTGCGGACAGGATTATGATACACCGTATTTATTGGTAAATGCGTCATAGATTTATTGCTCATATTGAACATATCCGGGACTGCCACTCATGACTGATCTTTTGCCGCAACGACGTGTGACCCGTACTCCGGAGGAGACGGTTGCCGTTCTCGAAGCGCTTTATGCCGAAGCCAGCACTGCTTTACGTGACGGACTCGAGCGCTTTTTGACGTCCGGAGTGACGCCGACACTCGCCGAGCGGGCGCGATACCGATATCCCGAACTCACAATCACCTATTCACCCGATGGGCTTGTGCCGACAAGTGCGCGCGCTTTTGCGAAATTCGCTGTACCTGGCGTTTACACGACGACGATTACCCAGCCCTCGGCCTTCAAAAATTATCTCATCGAGCAATTGCGCCCGTTGATGGAGGATTTCGAGGCGCGGGTCGAGGTTGGCGTCAGCACGCAGGATATTCCCTATCCCTATGTGTTCGAAAGCGGCGACGAATTGGGGCGCGGCAAGGTGAGTGCCGCCGATCTCGCGCGGTTCTTCCCGCCACCGAGATTGTCGGAAGTCGGGGACGAGATCGCCGATGGATTATGGGATTTCAGGGATGATCGCCCGAGACCGCTGGCCCTTTTTGATGCGGTGCGTGTCGATTATTCGTTGCGCCGCCTCGTACATTATACGGGAACGGATTGGCGCGCGGTGCAACCTTGGATTTTGCTGACGAATTATCACCGCTATGTCGATCAATTCATCCGGCGGGGCGTCAACGAGGTTCGTAAAGACGGGCCCTACAACAGTCTGGTCTTGCCGGGCGGCGCGACGATTACGGCGGCGACGAGCGATGCGGATATCGAGACATTGATCCAGACATCGCCGTGGCAGAAATTCCAGATGCCGACCTATCATTTGACTACGCCATTCGGGCAGGGTGTGACACTGGCAAATATTGGGGTGGGCCCGTCGAACGCAAAAACGATGACGGACCATCTTGCCGTGCTGCGCCCGCATGCGTGGCTGATGGTGGGACATTGCGGCGGATTGCGGCAATCGCAGCAGATCGGCGATTATGTGCTGGCGCATGGCTATTTGCGGGAAGATGGCATTCTGGACAGTGTCGTGCCGACAGAGATGCCGATACCGGCGCTTGCCGAAGTGCAGGTTGCGCTGCAGGAGGCGGCGGCAAGCGTGACGGGGGATCGCGGCGAGGCACTCAAGCGGCGGCTTCGCACCGGTACGGTTGTGACCTATGATGACCGGAACTGGGAATTGCGCTGGTCGCAGGAGCGACGCCGGATCAATCTGTCCCGCGCGATTGCGGTGGATATGGAGAGCGGCACGATCGCGGCGCAGGGGTTCCGGTTCCGGGTGCCCTATGGCACGCTGCTTTGCGTGTCGGACAAACCGCTACATGGCGAGATCAAGCTGCCGGGCGCGGCGAATGCGTTCTATGAGCGTGCCGTGAGCGAGCATCTCGATATCGGTATTGCGGCGCTCGATGTGCTGAAGGGACAGAGCGGCACGGCGCATTCGCGGAAGCTCAGAAGTTTTGACGAGCCACCGTTCCGGTGAGGGGGAATTGAAGATTGAAGTTTAATGCTCGCGAACGATTAACGGCTCGTGAAAACAGGAAATTATTGAGTGTTGCTTTCCGCTCAGGCGGATCGACATATGATCATTATCTTATCGACATTTCGACCAAAAATAAGATAGTATCTTATCACAAATGAAATTTACGCTGCTTTTCGATTGAGGTGCGTATCTCGTTTGAAGGTGAAATCATGTCTGGCGAAATCGCTGAAAAATTGACGGTAACGATCACGCCTGAAATGTTGCGCGAACTTCGTGCATCCGTCGGCAGTGGCGAATATGGCTCTGTGAGCGAAGCCGTTCGTGAAGCAGTTCGTTTGTGGAAGACGCACCGTGCGGAAGACGCCGAGAGGGCAGTGGTCGTGCGCGAGCGGATCCGCCGTTCACTGGATGATCCCCGCCCGAGCCTTAGCAGCGACGAAGTAGACAGGCAGCTTGCCGGACTTTTCGCCGCGGCACGCAAAGCGGACGATCATGCAAACGCTCAGGGTTAGTTTCCGGCCTGCTGCTGTTTCTGATCTTCGCTCAATTTTTGATTATGTCTTGGAAATATCTCAAAATGTGCAGATTGCGGAAGGGTTCGCCCGCCGCATCAAAGCACGCTGCGACCGCATCGGCTACGCCCCACTTGGTGGTCGGCCACGTGACGACCTCGCGCAGGGATTGCGAACTGTTCCCTTCGAGAAATCAGTTGTGATCACGTATGTGATCGTGTCCGATAGCGTTGAGATTACGAATATTTTTTACGGAGGACGCGATTATCAGATGTTTTATCGTGGTCATCAATCAACTGACCCCGACGCCTGATCCGGAGCCTTTTCCGTCCTGCCCCCCCTTGACTTCCCCGAGCGCGTGGCGGACTTCGTGCTCTCTTTTCATTTTCGAGATTTGCCATGAAGACCACACTTTCTATTGCCGAGTTAACGCAACAGTTTCCTGATTTCCGCGTTGCGGTGCTGGTGGCAGAAGATTTGTCGATCAAGACCGAGAGGTCCGGTGCGCTTGATGCAGAGATTTCGTCGCATGAGGCGGAATGCCGGACGCGATGGGGCGGGACGGAGCTTTCGGATATTCCGGGGATTGCGGCGTGGCGGGCGGCGTATCGCGCCTTCGGAATCAAGAAGACGAGTTATCGGTGTTCGGTCGAGCGGTTGATCAAGAATGTTCTCGCGGAGCGCGAATTGCCGTGGATCAACGGTTTTGTGGATGCGTATAACGGGATATCGCTGGCGCATGAATTATGCGTTGGCGCGGACGATCTCGACAAGACGGAGGGGCCGTTCGCGTTCCGGTTTTCGCGCGCGGGTGACACGTTCATCGATATGGCGGC
>CAMCXA010000087.1 GCA_945883115.1 Alsobacter soli | reverse complement strand
TGCCGAAGATAATCATTAACTGGTCGTGAGAGAGAACATCACCCAAACCGAGAGATGATCATAGTACTTGATCCTCGACGATCTGGCGCTGTAATTCTCTTTCCAGTTCCTTGGCGCTTCGTCGAATAATTCGGCCATTATCGCGAACGGTGATCGATGTGCCTGTCTGGATGGCAATCTTTCTTGCTTCAAGGGCAGCCCTTTTCATTGCCGCCATCGACTGAATCAAATCAGGATCCTTTGCTTTAAAAATATCGTCCGGGCTCATCCGCCTCTCCACTCTGCCAACAAGAAATGATAGGTTAAGCGGAATAACAAAACGCCGCCACATTTTCATGCGGCGGCGTTTTTGTTTCAAAAACTGTGTTATCGGGCAAAACTTACCGCGAATAGAACTCGATCACGAGGGATGGTTCCATCTGGACCGGATAGGGAACTTCGGTCAGGCCCGGGACGCGGGTGAATTTTGCGGTCATCTTCTTGTGGTCGACTTCCATGTAATCAGGCGTCTCGCGCTCGGCCAGCTGATTGGCTTCGAGCACGATGGCGAGTTGCTTGGAGGCGTCCTTGACCTCGATCACGTCACCGACCTTGACCTGATAGGATGAAATGTTCACGCGGCGGCCATTGACGCGGACGTGACCATGATTGACGAACTGGCGCGCCGCGAACACGGTGGCCACGAATTTTGCGCGGTAGACAACCGCATCGAGACGACGCTCGAGAAGGCCGATCAGGTTTTCGCCCGAGTCACCCTTGAGGCGGAGCGCCTCGTGATAATAGCCACGGAACTGCTTTTCTGAGATATTGCCGTAATAGCCCTTCAGCTTCTGCTTGGCGCGGAGCTGCGTGCCGAAATCCGACAATTTGCCCTTGCGGCGCTGGCCGTGCTGACCGGGACCATATTCACGACGATTTACAGGGCTCTTTGGACGGCCCCAGATGTTTTGACCGAGACGACGGTCGATTTTATGCTTCGCTTGAATGCGCTTTGTCATCGCTGTTCCTCTAAGGTTTCACAAAATGTGAGGAACGCGCCCTCCTCTGCCGGAATACTCCGACCGACAGGTTTCCCTTGCGCTGCAGGGGTTACCACGGGTGCGTCAAACGCCAAGCGGGCCCAACGGACCCGCCCAACGTCAGTGGTTCTTAGAGAATGGGCTGCCGAATGTCAAACAGATCCCGCAATTGCAGCAAGAGCGACGAGCCGAGATCAATCAACCGTTACTGTCTTGATGACGGGCAACCCGAATTCGGCCAATGCTGCCGAGAGTGGCGGGGTCAGCGCGGCATCCGACGTGAAAAGCGCGCTATTCTCCGATGCCAGTACCGGCGCGCCCATGACCGCGCCGATCAGTTGCACGACGCGGCGCGCAATGGCGGGCGCCGGATCGATCCATGTGACCGGCCAAGGCGCGATACGTTTGAAGGCATCGAGAAGCAGCGGGTAATGTGTGCAAGCGAGAACCAGTGTATCGGTGCGCCGGCTGTTCTCCTCGATGAAACAGGGGGCGATGTCGGCCAAGATGGCGGCGTCATCCACCCTCTCGCCGCGCAAAAAGGCCTCGGCGCGCGCGGCAAGTTGCATGGGAGAATGGATGATGACTTTGCAATCGCCGGCAAATTCCGCGATCAAAGCGCGGGTATAATCGCGTTTGGCGGTTCCGGCGGTTGCGAGAATTCCGACGATCCGGGAGCGGGATGTTTCAGCGGCGGGTTTGATCGCGGGGACCGTGCCGATAAAGGGCGTTGTATAGGCGGCGCGGAGCGCAGGCAGGACGAGGGTTGACGCCGTGTGGCAGGCGATGACGACGAGGTCGGGACGATGGCGCGTGATCATCTCGCCGATAAGCGTGACGACACGATCGATCAAGACAGTTTCCGGCAAATCGCCATAGGGGAAAAAGGCATTGTCGGCGAGATAGACGTAGCGTGCATCGGGGCGCGCCTTCTGGATCTCGCGCAGCACGGTGAGGCCGCCAAGACCTGAGTCGAAGACGAGAATGACGGGATGGGCGAGGCTCATGACGAGCCATCCTGATCAGGCATCGCATTGGCCGACTTCGGCGGACGGATGCGCTTTTTGGTTTGCGGCTGGCGGGGGCCTTCGACAAGGCGGACAAACATGCCGCGCAAGGTGCGCAGATCCTGCTCGGACATTTCAATCCGGTTAAAAATATTGCGCAAATTGCGGCTCATCAATTCGCGCTTCTGGGGCGGGCGGAAAAATCCGCGCTCCTCGAGCTGGCTTTCGAGGTAGTCAAAAAAAGACAAAACCGTGCCGCGCTCGGCAGGCGGCCAACGGGTCTTGCGCTCGAAGGGAAGAGTGGCGGCACCACCGGCAGTCATGAAGGAATAGGACATCAGCAAGACGGCTTGCGACAGGTTCAGGGAGGCATAGGCGGGATTGACCGGGAAGGTCACGATGGCGTCCGCGTGTGTGATCTCGGGATTTTCAAGACCGGTGCGCTCGCGCCCGAACAGGACGCCGACTTTCTGGCCCTGCGCGATGCGGGCTTTCAGATTTGCGCCGGCGTGATCGGGCCCGACAACTTCCTTGCCCTGCCCGCGTTCGCGCGCGGTCGTGGCGTAAAGGAAGTTGAGGTCGGCGATGGCTGCCTCAACAGTGGGAAAGATTTGCGCATTTTGAAGAATTGAGACAGCACCCGCAGCGGTTGCCTCGGTTTTCTGATTGAGCCAATTCTCGCGCGGGTTGACGAGGCGCAACTCAGAAAGGCCGAAATTCGCCATGGCGCGAGCCGACATGCCGATATTTTCACCGAGTTGCGGCTCGACGAGAATGATCGCAGGACCACCGGTGATGCTCTCCCGCGTATGATCTGTTCCGGCTCCGGACATTCAGGGCTTCCGATCAACTGACAGTTTTGATTGCTCTAAGGTGCAGCGGATCGAAGAGCAAGAACCCCTGCCGAGCTTGCAAACATTACCCCGAATAATTTTGAATGCCTAAAATTTCAAAAAAACATACCGATGCGACAGATAATGCCTTGATCACGACGAAGCATACAGCGATACTGTCTCGATGCTGTTCGTTCAGCAGAGGTACAGGATCGCTCGACACTCCTTATTTTGGCCACGGTTTCAAAACACTTTTCTGTTTTGAACTTCGGCAGGATTGTTGCTGCGGGACAAAGCCTGGAGAATAGAACTGGCGAAACGCCATGATGATGAGGGAACACAATGAACAGACGTCAAACACTCAAACTCCTCGGTGCAACGGCTCTTGTTGGCGTTGCAGGCATGCCTACAATCGCTTCGGCTGCGGCCAGCGAAATGGTTGTGGTTGTCAAGATTGCCGGTATTCCATGGTTCAACGCGCTTGAAGTCGGCGTGAAGAAAGCCGGTGCGGAATTCGGCATCAATGCGTCGATGGTTGGCCCATCCTCGGTTGACCCTGCACAGCAGGTGAAGCTGATCGAAGATCTGATCGCGAAGAAGGTTGCCGTGATCGGCCTCGTGCCGCTCGACGTGAAGGTGACGGAACCTGTATTGAAGCGCGCCCAGGCCGCTGGTATCAAGGTCATCACGCATGAAGGCCCAGAACAGGCTGGTCGTGACTGGAACGTCGAACTGATCGATTCGGTTGTGTTCGGTGAAGTCCAGATGCAGCGTCTCGCCAAGGAAATGGGCGAGGAAGGCGAGTATGTCGTTTATGTCGGCACGCTCACCACGCCGCTCCACAATATCTGGGCTGACTCGGCTATTGCCTACCAGAAGAAGAACTATCCGAAGATGAAGCTCGCGACTGACCGGTTCCCCGGCGCAGACGTGACGGACGACGCCTACAAGACCACGCTCGACGTGATCAAGGCGTATCCGAACCTCAAGGGTATTCTCGGCTTCGGTTCGCAGGGTCCAATCGGCGCAGGCAATGCCGTGCGCGAGAAGAAGCTCGGCAAGAAGATCGCAGTTGTCGGTACTGTTCTGCCATCGCAGGCGAAGTCGCTCATCATGGACGGCATCGTCCGTGAAGGCTTCCTCTGGAACCCGACGGATGCCGGCTACGCCATGGTTGCAGTCGCCAAGCTTGTGCTTGACGGCAAGGAAATCAAGGACGGCATCGAAGTGCCGGGTCTCGGCAAGGCTGCCGTGGACGTTGCCAACAAGCAGATCAAGGTCGAAAAGATCATGAAGATCAACAAGGAAACTGTTGATGCTCTGATCGCCGGCGGTCTGTAATCGTCCTTTGAATAGCATCATGTCCGGGTGGAAACGCCCGGACATGATCGTCTCCAGCGCGGAAGGCACGATCCTTGGCGAGCTTTCTTGAACTTACGAATATATCGAAGCGGTTCGGCGGCGTGCAGGCGCTAGCCGATGTCAGCCTGACGCTCGAAGCAGGCGAGGTGCATTGCCTCGTGGGCGAGAACGGCTCCGGCAAATCAACGCTGATCAAAATTATTTCCGGCGTGCAGGCTCCCGAATCGGGCGGCCATATTGTGATCGAGGGGCGGGAATATGCCCATCTCACACCGGTCGAAAGCACACGCTGCGGCATTCAGGTGATCTATCAGGATCTGTCTTTGTTTCCGAACCTGACCGTTGCCGAAAATATTGCAGTCGGACAGCATCTTGGCGGCTTTCACGGCGTCAACTGGGACCAGATCCGGCAGGTTGCGAAGAAGGCGATGGAACGCATTGGCGTCTCGCTCGATCTTGACGCGAAAGTATCGGACCTGTCGATTGCGAACCGGCAATTGGTTGCGATTTGTCGCGCTATGGCGGCAGACGCGAAACTCGTGATCATGGATGAGCCGACGGCATCGTTGACGCGGCACGAGGTCGACTCGCTCCTGTCGCTGGTGCGCGACTTGAAGCGGAAAAATATCTGTATCGTATTTGTGAGCCATCGCCTTGACGAGGTGCTCGAAGTTGCCGAGCGCGTGACCGTTCTGAGGGACGGTAAAAAGGTCGGAACGTTCGATGCGAGCGAAATGAATAATCGCAAGCTCGGCGTGCTGATGACGGGCAAGGAATTCCATTACGCCCTCTCCGAGACGGATCTTTCGGCGCAGGAAACGGTGCTTTCGGTGCGTAATCTTGGTCGAAGCGGCGATTATGCCGGAATCAATCTGGATGTGCGTGCGGGCGAGATTGTGGGGATCACGGGACTGCTCGGCTCGGGCCGGACGGAACTTGCACTGTCACTCTTCGGGATGAACCCGCCCGAGACGGGCGAAATCAGGTTGCGCGGCAAAGCCTTGGCGCTCAAGAGCAATCGCGAGGCGATTGATCACGGGATAGCCTATGTCTCCGAGGACCGTCTAACCATGGGGCTGGTGCTGGAACAGCCGATCTCGTCAAACGCGATTGTCACGATCCTCGATAAATTGGCGCGCCGGTTCAATCTCATTCCGGCGGATGAGCGGAGCGAGACGGTTGATCGTTGGGTCAAGGATTTGTCGATCAAGGTGTCGAACACGGAAAATCCGGTGAAGACGCTTTCGGGCGGCAATCAGCAGCGCGTGGTGTTGGCGAAGTGGATGGCGACATCGCCGCAACTTCTGATCCTCGACAGCCCGACGGTCGGTGTCGATATCAGTGCGAAGGACGGGATATACGAGATTGTGCGCGGGCTTGCCGCAAAGGGCGTCGCGGTGATCCTGATCTCGGATGAAATTCCGGAAGTGCTTTATCACAGCCATCGCATTCTGATCATGCGGAACGGCAAGATCACGGGCGAATTCGACGCCCATAAAAGCTCAGAAGACGAATTGAGGGTTGCCGTCAATGCCTGAAAGTTTTGCCCGTTTCCGGCGCAGTCACGAATTCTGGCTGCTGATGGTGATTGCCGCGCTGGTGGTGTTTTTGTCGATCGCGACGGACAGTTTCCTGACGTTCCAGAATCTGTTTGATCTTCTGACTTCCTATGCGTTTCTCGGCATTTTGGCAGCGGGTCTGCTGGTGGTGCTGATTTCCGGCGGGATTGATATCTCGTTCACGGCGACGGCGTCGATTGCGCAATATGTGACGATGCTGCTGGCAAATAGATACGGGCTCGACTGGTTCACGGTGTTTGCGCTGGCAACAACAGTTGGCATTGCGTGCGGGGCGATCAATGCGGTGTTGGTCGACCGGCTCAATATTTCGAGCATTATCGTCACGATTGCGACGTTGAATATCTTTTTCGGACTGCTCGTTTTTGTCACGGGCGGAAAATATATCTACTCGCTGCCCGACTGGTTTTCCAAAGGCATTTACTGGTTCGAATATATTGACGCGAACGAGATTTCCTACGGAATCAATCTGCAAATTCTCGCGCTTGTCGTGATGTTCGCCCTCACATGGCTGATCCTGAACCGGACCAATATCGGGCGGCAGATTTATGCGCTCGGCGGCAATCGCGAGGCGGCGCAACGGCTCGGATTCAATGTGTTCCGGCTCAATCTGCTGGTCTATTGCTATATGGGCCTGACGGCGGGCGTTGCCTCGCTGACGCAGGCGCAACTCGCGCAATCGGTTGCGCCGACCGTGCTTGTCGGCAAGGAGCTTGATGTGCTGGCGGCTGTGGTGCTCGGTGGTGCCAGCCTGATGGGTGGCGTCGGCACGGTGCTCGGGACGATCTTGGGCCTGACACTTCTGGCGGTGATGCAGAACGGGCTGATCCTGATGGGTGTTTCGTCCTACTGGTCGCAGTTTTTCGTGGGCGCTGTGATCCTGATCTCGGTCAGCGCCACGGCGTTGTCGTCACGTCGCAAGCGCAAGGGAGCCATGACAGCATGACACCGAACAAGCTTCAAAATCCGCTGCTCGGCCTGTTCGGATCGCTGACAAGCGATGTGATCAACCGGCGTCTGGTGATCCTGCTCGTGGCATTGCTTGTGTCCTTCGGACTGATCGTCGGCGAAAATTTCTTCACCATGGCCACGATGCAATCCATGGCGTTTCAGTTGCCGGAACTCGGTATTCTGTCGCTCGCCATGATGATTACGCTGATTTCAGGCGGGTTGAACCTTGCCATTATCTCGACGGCCAATCTGTGTGCGCTAGCCATGGCGTATATTCTGACAAAATTTGTGCCCGGCAGCGAGGGATTTGCGTGGGTTGCGTGGCAGGTGATTGCCGTTATGGCAGGGCTGGCAGTTGCGGCGGTGATCGGCCTTCTGAACGGGTTTGTGATTGCGTATCTCGGCGTGTCGCCCATTCTCGCGACGCTCGGGACGATGACGATGGTGAAGGGGATTTCCATCGGCATGACGCGGGGCAATGTGATTTCCGGTCTGCCTGATCCGATCCTGTTTCTCGGGAA
>CAMCXA010000086.1 GCA_945883115.1 Alsobacter soli | reverse complement strand
CCGCCAGACATCGCACCCGTCCGAAGATCGGACACGAATGGCCATGTGCCGAAAATGTAGGGTGCACCCGGCTTGATCGCATTCACGTAAATGAGACCAACAAGACATTCAGCAACGGCCTGCACGACAGTACCTGCGAGTGATGCTGGCGCCGTTGCACCCGCTTGACCCGCCGAAAGCAGAAGAACAGGCATTCCGCCCTCGACAGCAACTTCGAGACAACGGCAGGCATCTTCGGCAAATTTCAGCGGTGGCACAACGAAACAGTTTGACTGGCTGACGAAGGGGCGCTCGCGCCATTTGTCTTCACCGCCTGCAACCATATGCAGCATTTCGAGCACTTCCTTGACATGGTCAGGATGTGTCATTCCGGTGCCGACATGCTTTGTCGTGCCCATCACGCTGGCATAGGCTGTGTTGATATCGAGATCGCGCGGGCTTGGCAGTTCCCGGCAGACATTTGTGCGCTGGAAGAAGTGGATATTATCGAGGCTGTCGACAATTCGGGCGCAATCATAGAGATCAACGACGGTTGATTCGCGGTATTCGCCTGTTAGCGGCTCAACAATGTTCACGGCGGCTCCGGCCGTTCCGTAATAGACGTTTGTGCCCCAAGGGTTCAGGTCATAGCGTGGATCCTGGGCATAGAGCGGAAAGTTGCGCGCTGCATTGGCGATTGTGTCCTCGACAAGGGTACGCGGAAAGCGCATCCGGCCGTCTTCGCCCATCACCGCGCCGACTTTCGTCAAATACTCGATCGTAGACGGGATCGCATCTGCGAAGCCGATCTGCTCCAGCACATCGAGAATGGCATGATGAATTTTCTGGATCTCGGCATCGTTCAATACCTTGAACTTTCCGCCAGGCAAACCCGGCCAGATTGGACGATCCTGATCGCTGAGTGGTTGTGAGCGGGCGCTACGGCGTGCATCGCGGCCTCCGCGACGGCCCGAATCTCTAGATGCGCCTTCAGACTGATCGAGACTCATAGTATCACTCCCGGTAATCGCCATAATTGATTAGAATGACAAAACGGATATGTACACAAAACGTCAAGAGATTGATTCTCATCAACAGATGAGTTTTATTCATTTATAGATTTCCAGAGCTTTTTTATGATTCGACCAACGCCCATTCCACCCTTGACAGCGCTGCGTGCATTCGAAGCGGCAGCGCGTCATTTAAGCTTTCGTCAGGCAGCAGACGAGCTCAACATTACGCAATCGGCAGTGAGCCATCAGATTGCATTACTCGAAGCCCGCTTGGGCAAAGATTTGTTCAGGCGGACAGGACGGAGGGTAGAACTCACGAATGCCGGGCAATTGTACCATCCGTTCCTGCGTGACGCTTTTGAAAAGATCGCTATTGGCACCGAACTCGTGGGTGGACCGGCGCAGCAAGAACTTACGGTTCAGGTTTATATCACAGTAGCGGTCCGCTGGTTGATGCCGCGTTGGCATAAATTCCAGAAAACAGCACCGGATCTTGTCGTTCGCTTCAACGCCAGCCAGATTGACTGGGAGTTTGATCCGCGGAGTGCGGATATCGGAATGATCTGCACGACGGAAGCCAACCGGCCCGGATTCGTTTACACACCCCTGTTTTCAACGCGCCTGATTGCCGTTTGTAGTCCATCACTCATTGCGACTTCAGGCAGTTTGTCGGGTCCAGATGACCTCGAACGTTTTACGCTATTGCAGGTTTACACAACGGCGCGGGATTGGGATGTCTGGCTAGAAACCTTCGGGGCGAGCGGGTTGCGTGGGGCTGCCACCACCCGTTTTGACAGTTATCTTCTAGCGCTCGAAGCAGCATCCGACGGGCAGGGGATTGCGCTTGTGCCTGATTTTCTTGCCCTTCCTGATCTGCGTTCAGGTCGGCTTGTTCAGCCCTTCAGCCATTCGACGCCACAACCCGCGCATTGGTACCTTGTGTTTCGTGAGGATCGTGCAGGCGATCCTTCTCTAGAACGATTTCGTGATTGGTTGATTTCAGAAGTTCGTTCCGATCCCGTCTTGTCGGGATCACGGGTGACTGAAGCAATTGAATAATCAGCAAAATATAAACGGGGACAATGCATCGATTAGAATTGTTATGTCGATTAAACATTTGTCTGATAAAGGATTCATCAAGAGGAACGTCGTAAAAACACTAATTTATGACGGATTTCATCTTCACGCCCCTGTTGACAACCGATAGCGATGGACATGATGATAGCGCCGAGCGTTTCGTAAACGTTCAAAGATCGCTCATTCGGTTCCGGCGTGTTGCTTGGGGCTGCGTAAACCTTCAGCGCCCATGGGAGGGACGTAACTATGACAGAATTCGACAATCTCAAGACAATGTTTGAGTCCGGTAAGCTTTCGCGCCGTGATTTCATGAGTGGCCTGGCCGCAATCGGTGCGGGCGCTGCTTTGACACCTTCGCTGCTTTCATCATCCGCTATGGCTGCCACGCCCAAGGTTGGCGGCACATTGCGCATCGGCATGGAAGGCGGCTCCGCCACCGACTCGCTTGACCCACGCACCTATGCCGACTCCGTCATGATCGCGGCATCGCTCGCTTGCATGAACGGCCTGGTCGAGTTTGACAATGCCGGCAATCCGACGGGCGAACTGCTCGAGAGCTGGGAAGCTAAGCCAGGCGCGATCGACTGGACTTTTAACGTCCGCAAGGGCGTAAAGTTTTCGAATGGCAAGACGCTAACGGCTGACGATATTCTTTACTCGATCGCGATCCATCGCGGCGAAACGAAGTCGCCTGCGAAGGGCATTCTCGCCCAGATCAAGGAAATCAAGAAGGTCAACGAAAACCAGATCGCTGTGACGCTCGAAAGCGGCAACGCGGACTTCCCGTCGATCCTCGGTGATTACCACCTCGTTGTCGTTCCTGATGGGTTCACCGACTGGCAGAAGCCAATCGGCACGGGCGGCTACACGCTTGAGAGCTTCGAGCCGGGCGTTCGTCTCGTGTTCAAACGCCGTGGCGATTACTGGAAGCCAGGTCGCGCGAATTTCGACATGGTTGAAATCCGTAACATTCAGGATGCCGCCGCTCGTACCGCCGCCCTTCAATCGGGTCAGGTCGATGCTGTGAACCGTCTTGATGCGCGTACCGTGGACCTTCTGATGAAGGATTCGAAGCTCAACGTTGTTCGGACAAAGGGCACAGGCAATCGTTTTTGCTTTGTTTCCCGCGTGACCGAAAAGCCTTTTGATAACAACGATCTTCGCCTTGCACTCAAATACGGCATCGACCGCGAGCAGATCATCAAGTCGGTCTATAACGGCTTTGCAACGCCGGGTAATGACCACACGCTTGATGCATTGAACCCTTTCTACAACACGGAAATGCCGCAGCGTAAGTACGACCCGGATAAAGCGGCTTTCCACTTCAAGAAGTCTGGCCTCGGCAACACCAAGATCGAATTGCAGACGTCGGAAGGTGCATGGGCCACAGCTGTGGATTGTGCAACGATCTTCCAGCAGTCTCTGAAAAAGGCCAAGATTAATCTTGACGTCAAGAAGGTCGCGGCAGACGGTTATTGGGATAATGTGTGGTTAAAAGTACCGTTCTGCGCCGTGTATTGGGGCCGTCGTCCGACTGCTGATCAGGTCATGTCACAGGTCTATGGTGGTAACTCCGATTGGAACGACTCAAATTGGCGCAAGCCTTCTTTCGACGCTATTGTTAAGGAGGCCCGGGCTGAGCTTGACCAAAATAGGCGGAAAGAAATGTATTGGGCGTGCCAGGAAATGATTGCCGATGATGGTGGCATGATCTGCTTTGCCATCACCGATTATCTCGATGGCTTCTCCAAGAAGGTCATGGGTACCGAGCCGCATGCTCGTTACGACATGAACGACAACCGTATCGCAGAAAAGGGCTGGTTCGCCTAAGGGCGGGTTAGCGCAATAAACTAGCGGGGACGATCCGATGTTTCGCACAATTGCCATTCGGATCGTCCTCGGACTTTTGACGCTTTTTGCCGTCAGTGTTCTGATTTTTGTCTCAACAGAAATTCTTCCGGGCGATGTTGCAAGCGCTGTGCTCGGACAGGGTGCCACACCGGAAACACTCGCCGTGTTCCGGGCCGAACTGGGCCTCGATCGGCCCGCGTATACTCGCTATTTCGAGTGGTTTTTCAAAGCGATACAGGGCGATTTCGGGGTCGCCATGACCAATAAACGCGTGATCATCGAAACGCTCGAACCCCGCTTCTTGAACACGATGTTTCTGGCTGGCTATGCCGCGTTGATCGCAGTTCCTCTTTCGGTCGGATTGGGCATCGTGGCCGCAATCAATGAAGGAAAAGCCGTCGACAAGGTGGCCAATGTCCTTTCGCTGATGACAATTTCTGTGCCGGAATTTTTTATTGCCTACATTCTGATCCTCTTCCTTGCCGTCCAGTACGATATTTTTCCCTCGCTATCGACCGTTTTTGCCGACATGTCATTCACGGAACGTCTCTATGTGGCGGCATTGCCCGCAGCCACGCTGACGATGCTTGTGATGGCGCACATGCTGCGCATGACGCGGACTTCCGTTCTCTCGATCATGTCCCAACCTTACATCGAGATGGCGTTTTTGAAGGGCCTTTCCCGTTCGCATGTCATCCTCCGTCACGCATTACCAAACGCTGCCGCGCCGATCATTTCGGTGGTTGCACTCAATCTCGCCTATCTGATCGTCGGCGTCGTCGTGATTGAAGTTGTGTTTGTTTATCCGGGTGTCGGCCAGTATATGGTCGACGGCGTTTCGAAGCGTGATCTTCCGGTTGTTCAGGCCTGCGGCTTGATCTTTGCCGGTGCTTTTGTCGGTCTGAACACCATTGCGGACGTGCTGGCCATTTTGGTCAATCCCCGCCTTCGAAATCCGCGGTAGGACATTGATATGCGCATATTCGGATATAAGCCATCACTCTCCGCCTGGATCGGTATTCTGATCATTGCGATTTTTTTGATCATCGCAATTTTTGCAGACTGGATTGCGCCCTTCCCGGAAGAAGAAACGGTGTCGGCCACATGGGATTCGCCTTCGGCTGACTATTTGCTTGGAACAGATAATATCGGCCGTGATATGCTCTCCCGTCTGATTTTCGGCGCGCGGATGACCATCGGCGTGGCACTCGTGACGACCATTCTTTCCTTCATTCTCGGAACCGTCACCGGCTTTCTTGCCGCTGTTGGCGGTCAGGTGATTGATCAGGCCCTATCGCGCCTTGTCGATGTGATGCTGTCGATCCCACTGCTGATTTTTGCTCTGATCATCCTGTCAATGTTTGGCTCCTCCATCCCGACTCTGATCATCACGATCGCCGTTCTCGACTCGACGCGTGTCTTCCGGCTCTCCCGCGCGGTCGCCATGAACCTCGTTGTCATGGAATATGTTGAAGTGGCCCGGTTGCGGGGAGAGGGCCTGTGGTGGGTAATGCGGCGCGAGATCCTGCCGAACGCTTTGCCGCCGATGATATCGGAATTCGGCCTGCGTTTCTGTTTCAACTTCCTTTTTGTGGCCGGCCTCAGCTTCCTCGGTCTCGGCATTCAGCCTCCCTTCGCGGATTGGGGAGGGATGGTGCGTGACAACGCGAAGGCGATCAGTTTCGGGTTGCCAGCCCCTCTTTGGCCAGCCTTCGCTATTGCGATTATGACCGTTGGCGTGAACTTGGTCGTCGACTGGATATTGTCGATCAATTCCCGCCCCTCCGGCGCTTCGGCGGAGATGTAGGAACATGACGGATACAATCCTCAAACTTGACAATCTCCGCGTCGAGTCGCTTTCGGGCTTGGTCATCGTGGATAATGTTTCGCTCGAACTCAAGCGCGGCGAAGTCCTCGGCTTGATTGGCGAAAGCGGTGCAGGAAAGTCGACAATTGGTCTGGCCTCGATGGTATATGCACGCGCCGGATGCCGGATCACCGGTGGGCGTGTAGAGATTGATGGCGACAGTATCCGAGACCTTTCGGCAGATGACAGGCGCAAAATGCGTGGTCAACGCATCGCCTATATTGCGCAAAGCGCCGCCGCCTCGTTCAATCCCGCACATCGTCTGATCGATCAGGTCTGCGAAATGCCCATCGAGCATGGTCTGATGACTGCTGCCGAGGCCAAGGCTTGGGCGCTCGAACTGTTCCGCGCTCTCGACCTGCCAAATCCCGACACTTTTGGCGAGCGTTATCCGCATCAGGTTTCCGGCGGTCAGTTGCAGCGCGCAATGGCGGCAATGGCGATGTCGTGCAAGCCGGATATTCTGGTGCTCGATGAACCGACCACTGCGCTTGATGTGACGACGCAGATCGAAGTGCTGGCGCTTTTGAAAAAGCTGATCCGTGACTACAATATGGCCGCACTTTACATCACCCATGATCTTGCCGTTGTGGCCCAGGTCGCCGACCGGATCATGGTGCTGCGTCACGGCAAGATGGTTGAACTCGGCGCGACCGAGCAAATCCTTCTGCATCCGAATCAGGAATATACCGCCGCCCTGGTTGCCGACCGGAAGGCGTCCGACAAGATCGCCGTCGAAGCGCCGCCCGAACAGGCCATGCCGCTCCTGAGTGTCTCAAGTGCGACCGGAGTTTATGGCACTTTCAAAGCCGTCAACAATGTAACAATCACGGTTAGTCGTAGTGAAACGGTCGCTGTCGTCGGTGAGTCAGGTTCAGGCAAGAGCTCGCTCGCCCGCCTGATTGTCGGGCTTCTGCCTCGAACAGCAGGTGACGTGAAGCTGAATGGAAAATCCCTGCTTTCGACGCTGAAAGGTCGCGACCGCGAGGATCTACGCCAGATCCAGCTGATCTATCAGCAACCCGATGTCGCGCTCAATCCACGCCAGACGATCGGCGAAATCATCGGTCGGCCGGTTGCCTTCTATTTCAATCGTTCGCCGGAAGAAGTGAAGACCCGCGTTGCCGAACTGCTCCGTCAGGTTGGACTTCCCGAGGACTATGCGGGGCGTCTCTCGACAGCGCTTTCAGGCGGACAGAAACAGCGTGTCTGTATTGCCCGTGCTTTGGCGGCCGAGCCGCAAATCATTATTTGCGATGAACCAACTTCGGCGCTCGACCAACTTGTGGCCGATGATATTCTCAAGCTCCTGAAGCGTCTTCAGGATGACCTCGGCGTGGGCTATCTCTTTATCACGCATGACCTCGGCATTGTCCGGCGCATTGCACACAGAACTGCTGTCATGCTGCGCGGCGAGATTATTGCGCAGGGCCCGACAGCACAAATTTTCTCTCCACCCTTCCATCCCTATACTGAAAATCTGCTCGCCTCTGTTCCGGAAATGCGGACGGACTGGTTGGATGAAGTTCTGGCGAAGCGGAGTGGCGCTGCAGCATAGGAGGTCGTAATGCAGACAGGCGAAACGCGGGACGGCGTGACCGTCATCGAAAACCTGTTCATTCCGCTCTCCGACGGCACCCGACTTGCGGCGCGCCTTTGGCTTCCCGTCGATGCCGAGCAAAAGCCGGTTCCTGCTGTTCTTGAATTCATTCCCTACCGCAAAACGGACGGCACGCGCGGGCGTGACGAGCCGATGCATGGCTGGTTTGCCCGTCATGGCACGGCTGCGATCCGGGTTGATCAACGAGGATCAGGCGAGTCGGACGGTTTCCTCGATGATGAATATATCAAGCAAGAACAGGACGACGCGATTGAAGTGATCGAATGGCTTGCCGCTCAGCCATGGTGCTCCGGTTCGGTCGGCATGATGGGAAAATCCTGGGGCGGCTTTAACTGTTTGCAGGTTGCCGCACGCAGGCCTCCAGCGCTCAAGGCTGTGCTTTCGGTATGTTCGACGGATGATCGCTACACCGATGACATCCACTATATGGGCGGGTGCCTGCTCAATGATAATTTCTGGTGGGGTGCGAT
>CAMCXA010000085.1 GCA_945883115.1 Alsobacter soli | reverse complement strand
TCGGTAATCTTTTCGCGTTCACCGCCCAAAGCCTCGCAAACGACAAATCTTGACGCTCCGAATCCGCGTTCCTGAAGCAGTTTCGCAAGCTTAAGCGGGGTGGAACCATCCCACGAGAGAGCGATTATCCGGCCATTGGGCTGGAAATGAGGAATGATACGCTCGAAAGGCCGTCCATGAAGTGAAACCAAGGCACAGTCTTGCTGCGCCCATCCCAAACGCGCTGCAACCAGACTAAATGCCGAATGAGCCGGAATACAGACCATTTCATCGGATGATATATGGTTCATCAATGTGCTGCCGATCCCGTAAAAAAATGGATCCCCACTTCCGAGAACCACAACCGGTTTGCCCCGTCGCGCAAGAATAGCTGGAAAGGCCAATTCGATCGGTGACGGCCAAGCCAAAGTTTCCCCTGCAAAATCCGGCACGAGAGCGAGGTGCCGTCTTCCTCCGACGAGAAAGACAGCTTGAGAAATAAGGCTGCGTGCGACAGGAGTTAAACCATCAATCCCGTCCTCGCCAATTCCAATGATTGATAGCCATGGCTGAACAGGCTTTCCCGATTTCGGCGAATGAGTCATTGTGTCACACACAAGTGAGAACCAAAAAATTGACGATGATACAGAACACGCCCCGTTTGCTGATCCTTGGAGGTACGACCGAAGCAACCGCGCTCGCTCACCATCTTTCCGAAAAATCGGGTATCAGCGCAATCATCTCGTTGGCAGGCCGCACCAAATCGCCTGCTCTGCCGCCGATTTCTTACCGAATTGGCGGATTTGGCGGCATTGACGGGCTTTGCGACTACATTGCGCACGAAAAAATCAGCGCAATTATCGACGCAACCCACCCTTTTGCCTCGATCATGTCGCGAAACGCATTTGAGGCCTGTAGCCGTCTTGATATACCTAGGCTCACCCTTACCCGACCGGCTTGGCGCGCTTCCGCGGGTGATCAAGGGATCACTGTTACCGATGCCGATGCTGCCGCTCTCGCAATCGGCAAATCGCCCCGGAACGTATTTCTGACCGTGGGCCGATTGTCGCTCAATTCGTTCACCCAAGCTCCGCAGCACCGTTACGTCATCCGAACGATCGATGAGCCGGATCCCGCTTCCCTGCCACCCCATGCCAGACTCATCTTTGCTCGTGGGCCCTTCACGGTTAACGATGAACAACGATTGCTGGAAACTGAAAAAATATCCGTCCTCATCACCAAGAATTCCGGTGGATCCGCGACGGATGCCAAATTGCTGGCGGCTCGATACCTTCAAATACCCGTGATCATGATCGATCGCCCCGCCGATCTTCCCGGCGAGATTGTTCATTCTCTTGATGAGGCGATGTTCTGGCTCAACGCTCATGGCTTTCGCCCGTAACTGCGTGGCGTATACATCCAGGGTTGCTTGCCATCAGAACGCGGTACAAGCCGAGTCTCGCTCGATCCGATCATCACCAAGGTACTCATATCCGCAATCGAGGGATCTGCCTCCGCTAAAGTCGTCAGTATAATCCGTTCATCGGGTCTGCCGACCGCACGCGCGAATGCAACGGGCGTGTCCGGTGATTTGATACCGCACAAGATCCTGAAAGCGTCGAAAATAGCTTCAGGCCGCGCCTTTGATGCTGGATTATAAATCGCGATCACAAAATCACCTTCAGCGGCCGCAATCAGCCGCTTTTCAACAATGCTCCACGGCTTCAGATTATCCGAGAGTGAGATTGCACAAAAATCATGCCCCAATGGCGCGCCAAGGCGCGCGGAAGCAGCCTGCATCGCACTCACGCCCGGCAATATCTGAATATCTACCCCGCGGTCAGTCGCGTCACCATGCTCGATGACCTCGAACATGGCTGCAGCCATCGCAAAAATACCCGGATCACCTCCTGAAACGACAGCAACAATACGCCCCGCTTTGGCCAATTCAAGCGCGTGCCGCGCCCGTTCACGCTCAACGCGGTTATCCGTGGCGTGCACCGTCAAACCGTCCCTGACGGGAACGCGCGCGACATAGGGACCATAACCAATAATGTCCGTTGCAATGGCAAGTGCCTGATGAGCCTCAGGCGTCACCCAGTCCTCTGGTCCCGGCCCTAATCCCACGACAAGAATGCGTCCCCCGGTCATGGGCGCCGCCCCTGGCCCGGAACAAGGATCATCGAAAAATAGGGTGCTTTATCGTCGGATTTTTCAAGAAGTGGCATGACCACTTCCTCAGGCATCGTTCCACGCTCGACATAGAACGCCCGATCCGCAAGTCCCGTCTCGATCAACACGTCCCGGACCTTGTTAAAATTCGAACCCAACTTCATGAAAACCATCGCGTCAGCCGATTGAATGCGGCGAAGCAACTCTGTTCGACCTAAAGTCCCCGGTAGGACACACAAAACATCATCACCCCAAGTCATCGGCACCCCCACTGCGGTCCAGCAGCCGGACATTCCGGTCACACCCGGGCAAATCGTTACCGGAAACCGGTTCTTGAGACGTTCATAGGCATGCATGAACGACCCGTAGAACAAGGGATCGCCTTCACAAAGAAGTGCAACATCACGTCCTGCCTCGAGATGCGACGCGATAGACTCTGCCGATCTTTCATAGAACTCCGACAAAGCATCAATATAGGCCGGATCGATGAAGGGAATTTCAACAGTAACCGGATAAACTAAAGGTAATTCAATAGCACCGCTCGGTATCAGAGTCTCAGCAATGGTGCGCGCATTGCCTTTGCGTCCCTTTTTCGCAAAATAAGCAATCACAGGCGCTGACTGAAGCGCTTTCAGCGACTTGACCGTGATCAAATCGGGATCGCCAGGGCCTAACCCGACGCCAAAAAGTCGTCCAAGAGCGGATCCGTTGGTCATCGTATCCGCTACTCTCTTTCACTGGCCAAAGCATTAACTGCAGCGACCGTCATCGCGCTTCCGCCGCGTCTTCCATGTACGATAATTGCTGGCACACGCCCGTCAGCCATCAGCGCATCCTTTGACTCGACAGCACCCACGAACCCGACAGGAATACCGATAATCAGAGCGGGTTTTGGCGCACCAGCGTCAAGCATTTCTAAAAGCCTGAACAACGCGGTTGGCGCATTGCCAATGGCAACTACCGAACCGGCAAGATAAGGACGCCAAAGTTCCATCGCCGCTGCCGTGCGCGTTGTCGCCAATTCCGCCGCCAATGCCGGCACGGCCGGATCATCCAGCGTGCAGATCACCTGATTATCCGCGGGCAACCTCGCGCGCGTAATTCCCTGAGCCACCATTTTGGCATCGCACAGAATGGGCGCTCCGGCCTTCAACGCTTCAATCCCCGCAACGGCAGCACCTGCCGAAAATCGGATATCATCCGCGAGTTCAACCATCCCGCATGAATGGATAATCCTCACGGCAACGCGTTCTTCGTCTTTTGTGAACCGCGCGAGTTTGCTTTCAGCACGGATCATCGCAAAAGATCGCCGGTAAATCTCGGCCCCGTCATGAACGTAATCATACTTCACTGATGAGCTCACAATGCCACCTTCTCACACGCACCGTCCATAGCCGCGTTCACATTACCCAGATATTCCCGAACCTGCTCGAAAGTCAGGCCATATTGGCTTGGATCATCCCCTGCACGACCTGATAATACGACATCATAACGGCCATCTCTTCCAACAAGCGTGACATCACTAGACGCGGCCCGTGCACACCCCTTGCGGCAACCCGACACATGTAGCCCTGTTCCGGACATGGTCAGGTTCTTTGCCAAGAGAGCAAGAGCGCGAGCGTCTTCTTGGGTCCTAGTTGATCCGTTCTTGCATGCAGGCGATCCGGGACAACTCGCCACCCGCAAAAGAGGATCATCCGCATCAACGATGAATTCCTCACCTAATTGGGCCAAAACTCTGTCATTAGCCCCCGCTGCGATGCCCGGAAGCAAAACACTTCGCCATGGCGTCATCCTAAGTTCGCCTGACCCGTTCATATCTGCCAATCCTGCCAATATTCGCATCATTCGGCTAGTCAGCCGACCGAATGGAACCCCCAATGCGAGATACTTCGTCCCTCCACACGCTTGAAAGCCAAGTTTGACCGGTGTCGTTCGTGCCACATGGGGCCGCAACCGCTCTAGAGCAAATCCGGCCTCTTCGAAAATCGCCTCATCTCCCAGATGACCAACAAGCTGCGCCATCCGTCTGATGGGTTCGCCGCATTTCAAGCTCAAGAGCAGGAATGCATCCACAAATCTAATCGCGACTTCCACCGCCGTCTCGAGCGGAACAACAACAATCCGCTCGCTACCATTGATCCCGAGAGCGATTGCAGGTTCACCTGTTCCGCCGTCCGACACGGCTTCAAGTCGAATATCCGCACCCTGCGACCAGAGCGAAAATACCCCGCTATCATCAATCGAAAATCCGAATTTCGATGGAATATCAAACGCGTGAACAAAGTTTTTTAATCTATGCTCCAATTCAGAAACCAATCCCCGCGGATCAATCAACGCCGTCGGATCAACGCCACCGAGCGGAGCCATCATGATGTTCCGCACCGACTCCGTTACTTCACTGTCATCGACCAACCCCGCCGATTGCAGTCGTTCGATCAACATCGGAAAGCTATCACCGCTCACCCCCCGGATCTGGATATTTG
Organism: Alsobacter soli; assembly: GCA_945883115.1. GTDB lineage: Bacteria > Pseudomonadota > Alphaproteobacteria > Rhizobiales > Beijerinckiaceae > CAIUPE01. The sequence goes on along the minus strand of CAMCXA010000085.1, from coordinate 3,823 downwards.
CCCGGTTACTCAGATCAAGAAGCCCATTCCCGTAAGAATCAGCGCAATCGGCAAGTACTCGTGCGGCTGCACTTGAAACAATACCCCCTGACGGCCGGACCCGCACCAGGAGACCGTCGCCTGTTTCCATCGGCCGCAACGCTCCGGGACACCACCCCTTCCGAAGACTGTTCCCGTTCATTGCGCAAGACCCTCCGGAACATTAATTCCGCATTCCGACAGGATCGCTGCAGTCGAATTTCGTCTCGAAACCCAGAAACCCCGCTGAACCGCACTTGCAAAGTTGCGAGCAATGGCATTCCCGGCTTCCGGATTTGCCTCCATCAGAAATTGCCGGACACGTTCATTGCCAAGTGTTGCCTCGAACATCATGTCAAACTGACCACTCGTCACGAAGTCCGTAGCAACCGCAAACGAAAACAAATTATTGACCGTCTCAGCAATTTCCGACGCCCCCCGATGCCCGTGCCGCATTTGACCGTTGATCCATCGGGGATTTGTTGCTCTTCCGCGAACAACACGTGCAATCTCTTCCGAAAGCGTGCGCACCCTCTGCCGATCTGAACGCGTTGCATCCACATGGAAAATGGATGGCGCGTTATCGAGCAAAGCGGCAGCGGCAACAAACCCGCCCTCGTGGTCCGCAAAAGCATCAGAATCAAGCACATCCTGGTCGCTCATATCCTGCACATGGACAAAGGCATCGGCAGCCGCCACACGCTCGCGAAATGCATCGGGCGCGGAAATACCATCCTCGTTTGCCCGATACGCATATGAGCTCGCAGTCAGATAAGCAGCACCGAGTTCAGCATTCTCGGCAACCGCATTATCAGACAGAATCCGCCCCATTCCGATCCCGTAATCGCCCGGTGCATTCCCGAAAATACGTAACGGTTCTAGCTGGCTGTCACGCCGCTTTGCCGCGATCGGATTCTCACTCACGGTCTCATCCAATAGCGACACAGCCTGAACAGCCTCGTCAAAGAGAGCAATCTGGGTTTGAAACACATCACGAAAAAGCCCCGAAATCCGCAAAGTCACGTCAATACGAGGCCGGCCAAAAAATGCGGGCGGCAAAATCTCAAATCCGGAAATACGCGATGACCCCTCATCCCATAAGGGTCTCACACCGATCAACGCCATGGCCTGGGCCAGGTCATCCCCGCCCGTGCGCATCGTCGCACTTCCCCAAAGATCAATCAGAACAGATCGGGGCCAGTCACCATGATCCTGCACATAGCGGTTGACGACTTCATCTGCCGTTCGCTTGCCGATTTCCCACGCAGTCCGTGTCGGAATACTTCGCGGATCAACCGAAAAAAGATTGCGTCCCGTCGGCAAGACATCAATGCGTCCGCGCGAAGGAGCCCCCGAAGGTCCGGGTTCGATAAACTTTCCTTCAAGCGCCTTGATGAACCCTTCCATTTCGGACGTGCCGCAAACACTCAACTGTGTGCGAAGCGCACCAAGATCAGTTCCAGAGATCGACGCTAAATCGGCTGACCGTTCATCCAAAACAGCTGCGTCAAAACTTGCACCAAAAACATGTAAGCCATCCGCGATCCTCATCTCCTTGAGGTCGCAGAGCCACGCATCAAGCGTCATCAGAAGATCATCTTTCTCGGAAGATCCATCAATCCCGGCCTCGGCAATCAGTCCGCTTTCCGTCGCACGCTCGATGATGGCGTCCGCAAGAAGGCGCGCGCGACGCTGATCAAGCCCTTGTGCCTCGGCATATTCTTCAAGCAGTGACTCAATTTCTGCGGCAACACCATGCGCGCCAGCCTCCTTAAGCGGCGGCGTCAAATGCCCAATCGTGACTGCCGCGAGCCGACGCTTGGCCTGCGCAGCTTCGCCGGGATTATTCACGATAAAGGGATAGATCACCGGAACTGGCCCTAAAACAACTTCAGGCGCACAGAATTCACTCAATGCAACCGATTTTCCTGGCAACCATTCCAATGTGCCATGCGTGCCCAGATGCACCATCGCATCGATTTTCAACGTCTCTCTCAACCAGAAATAAAATGCGATATAAGCGTGATGCGGCGGGATATTGCCGTCATGATAGGTATCTTTCCGCGTCTCGGCGTGACCACGATCAGGTTGCAACGCTACAATCAGTCCGCCTAAATCCATAAATCGAGCGGAGAAAAAGCCATCGGACACCACCTCCGCGTCACGTGCTGCACCCCAAACCGCTTCAACAGCACGTCGGAAGGCTTCGGGCAAAAGATCGAAGTGCTTCTGGTATTCGGACAGCGAAATGATTTTTGTCAAAGGCCCGGAGATCAAATCCTTCATCAAAGCCGCAGAATCCTGCGGAACCCTGATCGAATATCCCTGCAACTTCAAAGTCTCGGAAATCCGGATCACGCTTTCAGGGGTATCAAGCCCAACCGCATAGCCTTGCCTGCCCCCCTTAGCTGGATAATCCGACAGCACACACGCAACACGCTTGTTCTTGTTCGGTTTCCGCCTCAACCCCGCCCAGGAGAGTGCCAGATCCGCAACAAACCCGATTCGTGATTCCTCTGGGCTGTGTATAACCCGGGTAAACTCAACAAGATCACGCCGCTCAGCTTCACCCTTGAAGGAAATAGCCCTTGTGATTATCCGCCCGTCAAACTCCGGGAGAACAACATTCATCGCCAGATCAGTTGTCGTTAGTCCGCGCTCGGATGCCTGCCAAGGCTCGCGCCAAGTCGTCGAGAGAATCACTTGAAAAACAGGCGCATCTGCCCGATCCAGCACACCTCCCCCCTCACCCAAACGCCCTGAAAATGCTGTCATATTCAAAATAACGTCTGGTGGTGAATGATCGAGAAAAACCGAAAGATTTTCGGCCGCCGCCGGGTCCTTCAAACTCGAAACCGCGACGCAATCAACCGCAAAACCGCGCTCCCAAAGTGCCTTCGCCATCAAAAGCACTGGCGCCGTATCTGCCGCAATGACAATCGAGCGATACACAACAAGAAGCGCGCGCGGCGCACCATTCTCGCCCGCGTGGCAGGCCGCCTCAAACAGGCTCATCGCCGGGATTGCTTCCGGCTCAGTCCATGCCGTTGGCGTTCCAATCCGGTTCGCGATCCATTTGAGACAATTGGTAAAATTCTTGGCTCCGCCCTCATGGAAGTAAAGCCAAAGACGTTTCAGATCATCGCTTGAAACCGTTGACGCTTCATCGCACCGGGGATCCTGCCGGTAATCTCCCGGCACAACGGCCAATTCGAACCCGTTTTTTCGCGCTAAGCGCGCAAGTTCCTCGATCCCGTAGCGCCAATAATCGAGCCCACCCAGCAAGCGCACAAGCACGAACCGGACTTTTGAAGCCATTCTCTCAAGATAGAGATCCACCGAATAGGGATGTTTCAACTGCGCAAGGCAAGCCATGCGAAGGCTTGGATAGTCTCCGACGCCTTCTTCATATGCGGTTGCAAGACCCGAAAGGTCGCTGTCCGTAAACGACAAAAACACAATATCACCGGGCGTTTGCTCGAGATCAATTGCAGCAGCTGTAGCGTCTAGCGAATGACTCTCGGTGCGCAGCAAATGCATGAAAGAACCCGATCAGGCTGCCTGACCCAACGCGGCAACAATACCATCTTGGTCGATCCCCTTCTCGCCAATCACCACAAGCCGACCTTGCGGTGCACGACCAGACGGCCAAACCCCGTCAAAGTGATGCCGGAAGCGGGACCCTACCCCTTGAACGAGAAGCCGCATCGGCTTGCCCGCAACTTCGACATATCCCTTGATCCGCAACACATCGAATTCATTGGCAATCGAAGCCAAGCGCTCCGAAAAGGCATCGGCATCCGCA
>CAMCXA010000084.1 GCA_945883115.1 Alsobacter soli | reverse complement strand
GATCAGGAGTTCCGCTTTAGGCATATTCATTCCCGTTAACGATGGTATTTGATACCATATAAATGAAATTTGTAAATCATGTCTTTTGCTCGCCCCTTCGACCACCTCGTCCTCGCCACAAATGACCTCGATGCTGCCGGTGCTTTTTACGACCACCTCGGTTTCAAGGTTGGCACGCGCAACCGACACCCGTGGGGAACCGAGAACCGGATTGTTCAGTTTCCGGGGAGTTTCCTCGAACTGATCGCAGTAGGCGAGGGCGCAGACATTCCGCCGCATGGTGAGGGTGTGTTTTCTTTCGGGGCCTTTGTGAGGGACTATCTCGACACCTTTGAAGGTTTGGCCATGCTGGTGCTCGAATCAAAAGACGCGCTGGCCGATAATACCGACTTCGAAAAATCGGGAATTGGAGGCTTCAAACCCTTCTTTTTCGAGCGAAAGGGCGTGCGCCCCGATGGGACGCCGGTAGAAGTTTCCTTTTCGCTCGCCTTCGCAAAGAATGCGCTCTCGCCTTGCGCTGGTTTCTTTGTGTGTCAGCAGTACCGCCCCGAGAATTTCTGGAACATCGCCGCTCAGCAGCATCCAAACGGCGCAGCTGGTATTTCAGAAGTCATGATGATTGCAGAAAACCCGGCGGATCATGCCGAGTTTTTGAGCCATTTCACGGGGCAACGCGAGATGCAGTCGACGTCAGCGGGGCTCTCGGTTGAGACAGGGCGTGATACCATCAGCGTGATGTCCGAAGCATCAGCGGCGTTCCGGCTGGGTGAAGCATTTGAGTCGAATCCCGCGCGCTTTGTTGGTGTTGCGGTGTCGGTGCCGGATATCAAAATACTCGAGGCTCGGCTTGTAGATCAAAAAATCACGTTTCAAAGACGCAATAAGTCGATTGTTATTCCGTCCGATAGCGCCTTCGGTGTTTCAATCGCATTCGAACAGGCATAAGTAGTCTCAAAGGCATTCTTATCGAAGAATCATAAAATTTGATGTAAGTAATCCCCATGAACACACAAGTCGCTCAAAATCCTGTTGTTTCTGTAGGTCAAGTTTCCTTCGGCAACCGTCTTCCCTTCGTCTTGATCGCCGGTCCGTGCCAGATGGAAAGCCGCGTACATGCGCTTGAAATGGCGTCCGCGCTGAAGGAAATCACGGATCGGTTGCACATTCCCTTCGTATTCAAAGCGTCATTCGACAAGGCAAACCGGACATCTGGCTCGGCGGCACGGGGCATTGGACTTGCGAAGGCCATGGAAGTTTTTGCTGAGATCAAATCAAAACTCGGCCTTCCCGTTATCACAGACGTTCACGATGCCGCGCAATGCGCGCCAGTGGCTGAAGTGGTCGACATTTTACAAATTCCGGCGTTCCTCTGCCGACAAACGGATCTTTTGCTTGCGGCTGCAGCGACAGGCCGCGCGATCAATGTCAAAAAAGGCCAGTTTTTGGCACCTTGGGACATGAAAAACGTCGCCGCCAAAATAACGGGTGCCGGCAATCCAAATGTTCTCGTCTGCGAGCGCGGCGCTTCATTCGGCTATAATACGCTTGTTTCCGATATGCGCTCACTGCCCATTATGGCGCGGGATACGGGTGCGCCCGTCGTTTATGACGCCACCCACTCCGTACAGCAACCAGGCGGGCAGGGCGGATCGTCAGGCGGGCAACGCGAGTTCGTGCCTGTTCTCGCCCGGGCTGCCATCTCGATCGGTGTGTCGTCCGTCTTTATCGAAACCCATGAAGAACCCTCCCGCGCGCCGTCCGACGGACCGAACATGGTTCCCTTGAACGAGATGGAAGCATTGCTGGCTGACCTCAAAGCGTTCGACCAATTGGCGAAAGCACGGCCTCTTTTCGGATAATTTTGTCTGTCATTGTTCTGTCATGGCGCGGGAGTATCCGGCCATTATGAACAAAGCGAATTTCTCCTATTCCGATGAGTCGCAACCGCTCTTGCAGCGCGCGGCGATCCAGTTGATCGAAAAGGCCACCGGCCAGCCGAAACTCCGGAACCTGTATCTTGAATACCAGCGTGCGCCCATCAAGGGTGAAAGTTTCTGGCAGGCGTCGGTCCGCAAACTCGATATTCGGCCGTCGTTTGAAACCACAGACCTGAAAAACATCCCGTCAACTGGCCCTGTCGTTATTGTCGCGAACCATCCTTACGGCGTGCTCGACGGCTTGGTGATGTGTTGGCTGATCGAGAAGGTTCGCTCAGATTTTCTTGTTTTGACGCATTCGGCTTTGCTCAGAGCGCCTGAAGCGCGGCCCTATCTTCTTCCTGTAGATTTTACAGGCACGAAAGAAGCATTTGAAACAAATCTCCAGACCCGGGACCGCGCTCGGAAGCATTTGGCGGAAGGCGGCTGCATCGTTGTGTTTCCCGCCGGCGCGGTGTCAACGGCACCGGATAAACTCGGGCGGAAACCAGCAACCGATTGGCCTTGGCAGCCCTTCACCGCACAATTGATCCAGCGATCAAAGGCGACAGTTGTTCCGATCTTTTTCAGTGGTCAAAATAGCCGCCTATTCCAGATTGCAAGCCATATCAGCGCGACATTGCGGCTCTCTTTGATTTTCAAAGAAGTGCACGACCGGATCGGGACAGAACTACCGCTCGTGATTGGCGAACAGATATCAGCGTCCGAGATTTCAGAGATTTATGACCGCGCCGCGCTAACGGTGATGTTGCGGGATCGGACTTATGCTCTCGCCGGGCGGTTGCCCTCGAATGTTTCAACGATTGTTTCTTTCAAACGCAGTCCCAGAGCCGAGATCGCAGCAAAGTTTCGCGAATTGGTCCGAAAGATCGACGGTTCACGGGCACGACGGTCAAAATTTCGGCGTTCTGCCTAGTTGCATTCGGTGTCAGAGCGCGTATTGAGAAGTATCAAAAGCCTCACTCAAGAGTACGTTCAACGACACGTAAAAAGCCGTTGAAATGTGCTCGACCTAAAAACGGAGCCCCGAAATGACCGCCATTATTGATATCCATGCCCGCCAGATTCTCGACAGCCGGGGCAATCCGACCGTTGAAGTTGATGTCACTCTCGAAGACGGAACAATGGGCCGCGCAGCAGTCCCTTCGGGGGCCTCGACGGGTGCGCATGAAGCTGTTGAACTTCGGGATGGTGACAAAAAAGTCTATCTCGGAAAGGGCGTTCTCAAGGCCATCGAGAGCGTGAACACTGAAATCTATGAAGCACTGGGCGGAATGGATGCGGAGGATCAGGTGGCGATTGACGAAGCCATGATTGAACTCGACGGTACCCCGAACAAGGCACGCCTCGGCGCAAATGCGATCTTGGGTGTTTCGCTCGCTGTTGCGAAAGCAGCAGCTGATGCGAGCGCCTTACCGCTTTATCGCTACATCGGCGGCACTTCGGCGCGCACTTTGCCGGTTCCAATGATGAACATCGTCAATGGCGGGGTCCACGCCGATAACCCTATCGATTTTCAGGAATTCATGATCATGCCTGTCGGGGCACCGAGCTTTTCGGAAGCCTTGCGGATGGGCGCGGAGATCTTCCACACGCTGAAAGGCGCGTTGAAGAAGGCAGGTCACAATACCAATGTGGGCGATGAAGGCGGGTTCGCACCAAATCTGCCATCCGCTGAAGCGGCACTTGATTTCTGCATGAAGGCAATCGAGACCGCTGGCTATAAGCCCGGAAAAGACATCTTCCTCGCCATGGATTGCGCCGCGACTGAATTTTTCAAAAAGGGCGCCTATCATTATGAGGGTGAGGGCAAAGTCCGCTCGATCGAGGAGCAAGCCAAATATCTCGCAAAGCTCGCGAGTGCCTATCCGATTGTCTCGATCGAAGACGGACTGTCTGAGGATGATTGGGAAGGCTGGAAACTTGTCACTGATCTCATCGGCAAAAATTGCCAATTGGTTGGCGACGATCTTTTCGTTACAAATGTTGAGCGTCTTTCGGATGGCATCAAGCGAGGTGTCGCCAATTCCATTCTCGTGAAAGTAAACCAGATTGGTTCGCTCACCGAGACGCTCGCTGCCGTCGATATGGCCCATCGCGCCGGATATACCGCCGTCATGTCGCATCGCTCGGGCGAGACCGAAGATTCCACGATTGCTGATTTATCGGTCGCAACAAATTGCGGTCAGATCAAGACAGGCTCTCTCGCGCGCTCTGACAGACTGGCAAAATACAACCAATTGCTCCGGATTGAAGAAGAGCTCGGCTCGACCGCTCACTATGCCGGTTTTGGTGCCATCAAGTCGCTCCGTTAATGCGTTAAACACTCGGAGATCAAAATGGGGCGGAAGATTTCCGCTCCTTTTCAGAAGTTCATAGCTCTTTAACGAACCCATGGCACATAGTGTGCCATGGTTGTAAAACGTCGCTTCAGAGGTATCGGGTTTTTTATCGCGCTTTACGTCGCCTCCTTTGGCGCGGCTGGATTTTTTATTCACGAAGCCCAAAGTGGGAACCGCGGCACCGAGCGTAATGCCGCGATTCAGGCGGATGTCCTCAAACTCGAGTCTGAATTAGAGGCCGTCAAACGTCAAAGATTTGAGATTGAGCGGCGGAATTCACAACTTTCGTTACAATCGCTCGATGCAGATTTTCTGGATGAACGGGCCCGTTCTGTTTTGAATGTCGCAAATCCCAATGAAGTTGTGATTTTATTTCGCTAATCTTAGGATTATGCGGACCACAGTCCATCATGCGGTTTTGGTATAGCTCCTATTCGGTTGGCGTCGATTTGTTTGCTAAAGCCGACATTATTTTTTTGAATTTTTAACTGATATAACAATGTGTTCTCATGCTTTTGTAAAAAAATTTATATGAACCTGTTTTTGGTTCTTTTTAATTAAATAAGCGTTTTCAACTATTTATCTGGACGGGATGTAACAATTCTTCAGGTTTCCCCTCTCGCCAAGCGCATAAGTTTACGCTAAAGTTAAGGCAACGCGTCAGGGAGGATTAAGATATGGCGATTGCCGCCCGTAAAGCTTCCGCATCTTCGAAAACCAGTTCTTTAAAGTCTTCACCTCGGAAGAACTCTCAACCGCGCGAATTTACGCGCGACGAAGAGCTGGAATCTTATCGTGAAATGCTTCTTATCCGGCGTTTTGAAGAAAAAGCCGGCCAAATGTACGGCATGGGTCTCATTGGCGGCTTCTGCCATTTGTACATCGGTCAGGAGGCCGTTGTCGTTGGAATGGAGATGGCGACCAAGGAGGGCGATCAGGTGATCACGGGCTACCGTGACCACGGGCACATGATTGCCTGTGGGATGGATCCGAAAGGCGTCATGGCTGAATTGACCGGCCGTCGGGGTGGTTTGTCCAAAGGCAAGGGCGGCTCCATGCACATGTTCAGCATGGAAAAGAATTTTTTCGGCGGTCACGGCATCGTCGGAGCCCAGGTCTCTCTCGGAACCGGCCTCGCTTTTGCCAATCATTATCGCGGTAACAACAATGTCTCGATTACCTATTTCGGCGATGGCGCGGCCAATCAGGGGCAGGTCTATGAATGCTTCAATATGGCCGAGCTCTGGAAATTGCCGATTGTCTATGTGATCGAAAACAATCGCTACGCGATGGGCACATCTGTCAATCGGGCGTCAGCGCAGACAGATTTCTCCAAACGCGGACTTTCCTTCAACATTCCGGGCGAGCAGGTTGACGGAATGGATGTTCGCGCGGTGAGAGATGCTGGCGAGCGTGCCATTCAATGGTGCCGGAGCGGGAAGGGCCCCTACATTCTCGAAATGCAGACCTATCGCTACCGCGGCCATTCAATGTCGGATCCCGCAAAATACCGCTCGAAAGACGAAGTCCAGAAGATGCGCGAAGAGCATGATCCCATCGAACAGGTCAGGCATCGCCTGCTCGGGCCATGGCACGTCACGGAGGCGCAACTGAAGGATATCGACGCTAAAGTGCGCGAAATCGTCAATGAGGCCGCAGAATTTGCGACAAACGATCGCGAGCCGGATCCTTCGGAACTCTGGACGGATATTTTGAAATGAGCATGACGCACACGGAATTTTTTGTGTTCAAAGTTCCGTATTGCCGCCACGTCGCCCTTAAACTCACTGTTTTGATGGAGTTCGCTCCCCATGCCGATTGATATTTTGATGCCAGCTCTCTCTCCGACGATGGAGAAAGGCAATCTCACAAAGTGGCTGAAAGCGGAGGTGACCGCGTTAAATCGGGCGATGTGATCGCCGAGATTGAAACCGACAAGGCGACGATGGAAGTCGAAGCGGTGGACGAGGGTATTCTAGCCGCCATTCTCGTCCCCGCGGGCTCGCAAGACGTGGCCGTGAATGTGGTAATCGCTCGAATAACCGGTGACGGTGAAGCGACTGGCTCAGCAAGGGCTCCTGCCGCTGTACCGGCGGTTCCTCCGCCAGCACCAACGCCCTCACAGCCAACACCTGCCGTGGTTCATGCAGAACCGAGTATCGTCATGTCATCATACGACGCTTCGGGCGAGATCCCCGCAGGCACCGAAATGGTGATGATCACGATGCGTGAAGCATTGCGAGATGCGATGGCCGAAGAGATGCGCGCCAATGACTCGGTCTTCATCATGGGCGAAGAAGTCGCCGAATATCAAGGCGCCTACAAAATTACCCAAGGATTGCTGCAAGAGTTCGGTGACAGGCGCGTTGTGGATACACCCATCACCGAGCATGGCTTTGCTGGCATTGGTGTTGGTGCCGCCCTCACAGGGTTGCGGCCGATCATCGAATTCATGACCTTCAATTTCGCCATGCAGGCCATTGACCACATTATCAATTCCGCCGCTAAAACCCTTTATATGTCCGGCGGTCAAATGGGATGTCCGATTGTGTTTCGTGGCCCGAATGGCGCGGCTGCTCGGGTCGCTGCACAGCATAGTCAGGATTACACGGCATGGTATTCCCAAATCCCTGGCCTGCTCGTTGTTTCGCCCTCCAATGCAGCCGATGCGAAAGGCTTGTTGAAAGCCGCAATCCGCAATCCCAATCCGGTCCTCTTCCTCGAAAATGAAATCCTTTACGGCCATATGGGTCCGGTACCCAAAATGGATGATTTCGTCCTGCCAATCGGCAAGGCTAAAATCGCGCGTGAAGGGTCGGATGTAACGATCGTATCGTTCTCGATCGGAATGACATACGCTTTGAAGGCCGCAGATGAACTCGCATCGCAAGGCATTTCAGCCGAGGTGATCGACCTTAGGACAATTCGTCCGATGGATATTGCGACGGTTTTGGCGTCTGTTCAAAAGACCCATCGCTGCATCACCGTTGAAGAAGGCTGGCCTCAATCGGGCGTCGGTTCGGAGATATCCGCTCAGATCATGGAACATGCTTTCGATTGGCTTGATGCGCCCGTCAAGCGGATCACCGGAAGGGATGTTCCAATGCCCTACGCGGCCAATCTCGAAAAACTCGCCTTGCCGACCGTATCTGATGTGGTCGAAGCGGCTAAAGCCGTTTGTTACCGTTAAGACCGGAGAGTACCATGTCCGCAAATGTTCTGATGCCGGCTCTTTCTCCCACGATGGAAAAGGGAAATCTGACAAAATGGCTGAAGAAGGAAGGCGATCGCGTTAAATCTGGCGATGTGCTGGCTGAAATCGAAACCGACAAGGCAACGATGGAAGTCGAAGCCGTTGACGAGGGCATTTTGGCGAAGATCGTGGTCGCCGGTGGGTCGCAGGACGTCGCTGTCAATCAAGTCATTGCAATCATTGCGACCGAGGGTGAAGACGCGTCAAACGTGTCATCGACACCTGCGGCAGAACCAGCAAAGATACCAAGTGCGGCGCAGGTTGTGCCACCAGCCGCCATACTCACGCCCGCTGCAGGCCCATCAACTTCTCTAGCGCCTTCAGCGGTTTCGAAACTCTTCGCGTCGCCGCTCGCCCGCCGCATGGCGAAGGAGAGTGGGATTGAACTTTCGGCAGTCATTGGTTCCGGACCGCATGGCCGGATTGTGGAGCGCGACGTCAAGGCCGCAATCTCTGGCGGTGCCACCCTCGCAGCACCGGTTGCCGTCGCAAGTGCAGGGCCCGCTGCTTTGCCGCCTCTTGCCGCCGGATTATCTGACGACTCTCTCAAAAAACTATTTTCACCCGGCAGCTTTGTTGAAGTCCCGCACGATACGATGCGCAAAACGATTGCTCGCCGCCTGCTTGAATCGAAACAGACGGTTCCGCATTTCTACGTCTCCGCCGATTGCGAGCTTGATCGCCTCTTGGCTGCCCGCGAAGAGATGAACGGGGCGGCACCTTTAATTGATGGCAAGCCCGCCTACAAAATCTCGGTCAATGATTTTGTCATCAAGGCGTTGGCGCAAGCCCTGATCCGCGTTCCCGACGCGAATGTCAGCTGGACTGAACACGCAATGCTGAAGCATCTCCATGCCGATGTCGGCGTTGCGGTCTCGATCCCGGGCGGGTTGATCACCCCGATTGTGCGTCGGGCTGAAACCAAGTCATTGACGCAAATTTCTGCCGAGATGAAGGATTACGCGGCACGCGCCAAGGCACGTAAACTCAAGCCGGAGGAATATCAGGGCGGAACGACTGCCGTTTCCAATCTCGGCATGTTTGGCGTCAAGGAATTTTCGGCAATTGTGAACCC
>CAMCXA010000083.1 GCA_945883115.1 Alsobacter soli | reverse complement strand
GTCAAAAGGCTGTCACGGTGTGTCTACGGCCGGAACCTTTAACCCGATCATATGGACAGGATTGAGGCAGGGCAACTCCTCAAAGCCAAGCGGGCACATGGTCGAGGGCGATCATCTCTTCATAGGTGGGGCGGGGGCGGAGGTTGGCGTGGGTGTTGTTGCGGACGAGGACTTCGGGCACGAGAGGGCGGGTGTTGTAGGTGCCTGCCTGAACCGCGCCATAGGCGCCCGCCGACATGATGGCGACGAGATCGCCTGTGCGCAGGACCGGGAGATCGCGGTTCAAGGCGAGGTAATCGCCCGATTCGCAGACCGGACCGACAATATCGGCGATCATGCGCGGGGTGGCGGGGCCCGGTTCGCGGACCGGCCAGACGGCGTGATAGGCTTCGTAGAGTGTGGGGCGGATGAGATCATTCATCGCGGCATCGACGATGACGAAGGTTTTGCCCTCGCCTTCCTTCACATAGATGACCTCGGTTACGAGAATTCCGGCATTCGCGACGAGCAGGCGGCCCGGCTCGAGAACGAGTTTCGCGTCGAGATGGCGGGTGCGGTTCTTGATGATGGCGGCATAGGCATCGGGATGGGGCGGGGGTTCGTTATCGTCGCGATAGGGCACGCCGAGACCGCCGCCGAGATCGAGATGGTCGATCACGTGGCCATCGCTCCGCAGGAGCGTGACAAATTCTGCCAAAAGGGTGAAGGCGTCATCAAAGGGCGCGAGATCAGTGATCTGGCTGCCAATGTGCATATCGACGCCCGAGACATGGATTCCGGGAAGGGCTGCGGCGCGGGCATAGACCTCGCGTGCGCGGGAAATCGGCACGCCGAATTTGTTCTCGGATTTGCCGGTGGAGATTTTCGCGTGGGTTTTGGCGTCGACATCGGGGTTGACGCGAATGGCGATACTGGCGGTTGCACCCCGTGCGCTGGCGAGGGCCGAGAGGCGCTCGAGTTCCGGCTCGGATTCGACATTGAAGCAATGGATGTTTTCATCGAGCGCGTAGCTGATCTCGCGCGCGGTTTTGCCGACGCCGGAAAAGGTGATTTTGGATGCCGGAACACCGGCGGCGCGGGCACGACGCAATTCGCCTTCCGAGACGACATCCATACCTGCGCCAAGTTTCGCGAAGGTTTTGAGCACGGCCTGGTTCGAATTCGCCTTCATCGCATAGCAGACAAGGGCATCGACATCGGCAAAGGCACCGGAGAAGACGCGGTAATGGCGCTCGAGCGTGGCGGTTGAATAGCAATAGAACGGCGTGCCGACCTCTGCCGCAAGCGTGTTCAGGTTAACGTCTTCGGCATGGAGCACGCCGGACCGATAAGAAAAATGGTGCATGGGACGATCAGACTTACAGGAGGAAATCGAGAAAGAAGGGTTTATCGGGCGGAGGCGGAGCTTTTGTTTCGGGCTTCTTCGCGCCGACGGGCGGCATGATGCCGGTGTCAGCGGGTGCTGCCGGTTTGGCCTGCTCGATAGCGGAGGGCGGCGGCTCGAGCGGGCCTTTGCGGCCACAGGCTGCCAGCGCAAGGCCCATCAGCACGGTGATTACCATCAAGCGTAGCGGGTTTCGGGGCGGGGTGAATGGCACGATCATGTCTCCGGCGGCGAAATCATCATAGACGATAGTGGGGGTGTTGCGAAAGCGGGGTCAGGACGGGTTTTTGCGGGCCTCGCGCTTGAGCTTTGCAAGCCAGCGCCGCGCCTGCGCACGGACATTAACGGGCGCGGTGCCACCATAGCTGACGCGGCTGCGGACGGATTTCTCGACCCCGAGTACATCGAAGATCGCATCGGTGATGCGGGGTTCGACCGATTGCAGTTCGGCAAGGGAGAGTTTTTCGAGGCCGACTTTCCGCGCTTCGGCGAGGCCAACAATGCGGCCGGTGACGTGGTGGGCATCGCGGAAGGGCATTTTCAGGTTTTTGACGAGCCAGTCGGCAAGATCGGTGGCGGTGGCGTAGCCGGACCCCGCGGCCTTTTTCATGGCTTTCAGATCGGGTGTCATGTCCTTGACCATGCCGGTCATCGCGGCGAGGCAGAGGGAGAGGCTTTGCAGCGCGTCGAACGTGCCTTCCTTGTCCTCCTGCATATCCTTGGCATAGGTGAGCGGCAGGCCCTTCATGACGATGAGCAGGCCGGTGAGCGCGCCGATGATGCGGCCCGATTTGGCGCGGACGAGTTCAGCGGCATCGGGATTGCGCTTTTGCGGCATGATCGACGAGCCGGTGGTGAATTTGTCGGACAAAGCGACGAGGCCAAATTGCGGCGTCGTCCAGATGACGATTTCCTCGGCAAAGCGGGACAGATGCATGGCTGAGATGGAGGCGGCGGCGAGTGCTTCGAGCGCGAAGTCGCGATCCGAGACGCTGTCGAGCGAATTGGCGGTGGGCCTGTCGAAGCCGAGCGCTGCGGCAGTCATGAAGCGGTCAATCGGGAAGGAGGTGCCGGCAAGCGCTGCCGCGCCGAGCGGGTTCTCGTTCATGCGCTTGCGGGCATCCGCGATGCGGCCGCGGTCGCGCCCGAGCATTTCGACATAGGCGAGCAGGTGATGGCCGAAGGTGACGGGCTGGGCCGATTGCAGATGGGTGAAGCCGGGCATGACGGCACCGGCGAAGGCGAGGGCCTTTTCCGCCAGCGCGCTCTGCAGGGCGGCAGCCTGACCATCGAGCAGATCGAGCGTGTCGCGGACCCAGAGGCGCATATCGGTTGCGACCTGATCATTGCGCGAACGGGCGGTGTGGAGGCGGCCGGCAGCGGCACCGATGGTCTCGGCGAGGCGTGATTCGATATTCATGTGAATATCTTCGAGCGCGCGGGAGAAGGTGAACTGGCCGGATTCGATCTCGGTGGCGATATTTTCAAGGCCCTTCGAGATGGTTGCAGCGTCTTTGGCCTCAATAATGCCCTGTTTGGCGAGCATGGCAACATGGGCGCGCGAACCGGCAATGTCCTGACGCCACAGGGCCTTGTCGAATTCGATCGAGGCGTTGATATCTTCCATGATGGCATCGGGGCCCGAATCAAATCGCCCGCCCCACATCTTGTTGCTCATCGCCGCGCCTTTCCTCTTGCTGGATCCTTGACCGATGCACCCGACCGACCCCGATGCTACTCGCCGCCGAAGGATCTTCTCCAACCGTATGATGTCACTTTTCTTCCTCGGTGGCGCCTTCATTGCCGCCGGACTTTTCCTATACGGGAAAAAAGGGCCGTCCGGCAATGGAGCGGCGGATGAATGCCGCGGTTCAGCGGAAATTGCTGCGAAGATGACGCCGTTCATCCGTGGCGAGGTGGCGGCGATGCAGGTTGCCAAGACGCCGAAAAGATTGCCGCCGATCAGTTTTGCAAGCCCCGCGGGGCAGAAATCCATGATCGATTTCGGCGGCAAGACGGTTTTGTTCAATCTCTGGGCGACATGGTGCGTGCCGTGCCGTGCGGAAATGCCGGCGCTTGACGATTTGCAGAAAACGCTCGGCGGCGACCAGTTCGAGGTGCTGGCGCTGAATATGGACACAAGAAATCCGGAAAAAGTGCCTCAATGGCTGAAAGAGAACGGGATTGCGGCGCTGACGCTCTATACCGATGCCGAGGGCAAGGCGTTCCAGACCTTGCGCAAGGAAAGCCTCGTGACGGGACTGCCGACGACGTTTCTGGTGGATGCCAAAGGCTGCGTGCTCGGCGGCATGGCCGGCCCGGCGGAATGGGACTCGGCGGATGCGCTGGCTTTGTTGACATCAGTGATCGAAGCGGGCCGGTCGAAGTGAGGGAGTTTTAGGTGTCCAAGCCAAGCTGCTTTTTTACTTCTTCGAGCGTGAAAGTCTCTTTGTCCGATGCATTCCACTCCTTTATGGCTTGTTCGGCCCATAGCTGATCGTCGATGTCTTCCATCCCGGTCAGAAGTGCTTTTTCTGCCAGTTCATCGCGGGTCGTTCCCAGCTTTGCGGCGAGCATGTCGAGTTCGTCGATGATGTCCTTGCGGAGCGCGATCGCCCCGTAGGGCGGCGTTTTTCGGGCGGCTGAGGCAGTCATGAGATCATCTCCAAAACGATGAAGGCCCGCAGAATACACCGAAATGGCGGTTTCTGCGAGCCTTGAATGCGGCGAGACATGGATCGGGAGCGTCAGGCCGTGGCAGGGGCCTGGGCAGCGATGCCATTGGTGTTGAGGTGTGTGGCGAGTTCGCCGGACTGGAACATTTCGCGGACGATGTCGCAGCCGCCGATAAACTCGCCCTTGACGTAGAGCTGAGGAATGGTCGGCCAATTGGCGTAATCCTTGATGCCCTGACGCAGATCGGCATCGTCGAGGACGTTGATGCCCTTGTAGGTGACGCCGAGATAGTCGAGGATCTGGACGACCTGGCCGGAAAAGCCGCACATCGGGAATTGTGGCGTGCCTTTCATGAACAGCACGACGTCATTGCTGGTGATTTCGGACTTGATGGTTTCTTGTGCGCTCATTGCAGGGACTCCGGGTTATTATTTCGATCAGTATTGCCTGTCAGGGATATGTATTCAAGCGGCGGGTGCCAATGTTGTCAGCGCGAGTGCATGCAGGACGCCGCCCATATTGCCCTTGAGCGCGGCATAGACCATCTGGTGCTGCTGCACGCGGGTTTTGCCGGCAAACGCGCTCGAGACGACTGTGGCGGCGTAATGGTCGCCATCGCCGGCGAGATCCTTGATCTCGATCTTGGCGTCGGGCAGAGCAGCCTTGATCATGGCTTCAATTTCGGAGGCATTCATCGCCATGGGAATATCCTGTTATGCGTCGCCGGCCATGTAGGACGGCAGCCAATGTTCATGCGCTGTCTCCAGCGCTGCGATGGATATGGGTTGTTCATCGGGCAGCGTCAATGAGTCACCGCCGGTGACGCCCAAAATATGCATGATGAGATCGCTTCCCGAGGTGCCGACGCGCCGCGAGATTTCGGCGATCTGATCATTGGTTGCGACGGTGAGAAGGTAGCGGCCCTGATCCTCGCCGAAGAGCGCGGCGTGCGTGGGGAGGCCCGGCGGCAGATGGTCGATGCGGGCGCCGATTTTGCCAGCCATCGCCATTTCGGCAAGCCCGATGGCAAGGCCGCCATCGGAGAGGTCGTGGACGGCGGTGACGAGGCCGTCGCGGATGAGGCCCAGCACGAGCTCGCCGGTTTGTTTTTCAAGTGCGAGGTCGACGGGTGGCGGAGCGCCGTCTTCGCGCCCTGTGATTTCGGCGAGCCATGTCGAGGCGCCGAGCCAGCCTTTTGTGTTGCCGAGGAGAATGATGGTCTCGTGCGCGGCTTTGAAGGCCAGCGTCATGGCGCGGGTGACGTCGTCGAGCACGCCGACGCCGCCAATGGTGGGCGTTGGCAGAATGCCGCGGCCATTGGTTTCGTTGTAGAGCGAGACATTGCCGGACACGACAGGGAAATCGAGCACGCGGCAGGCTTCGCCAAGGCCGCGAATGCAATAGACGAGCTGGCCCATGTATTCGGGCCGCTCGGGATTGCCGAAGTTGAGATTGTCGGTGATGGCGCGCGGGGTCCCGCCGACGGAAATGATATTGCGATAGGCCTCGGCCACGGCCTGTTTGCCGCCTTCGAACGGGTCCGCCTCGCAATAGCGCGGCGTGACATCGGCGGTGAGCGCCAGACCGCGCGGGCCGTCGCCGATGCGGATGACGGCGGAATCGCCGCCGGGTTGTTGCACCGTATTGCCGAGGATCAGATGGTCATATTGCTCCCAGACCCAGCGCTTTGAGGCGAGGTCGGGCGAGCCGATCAGGCGGAGGAGGGCGGCGCGGTTCGAGACCGGTGACGGGATGTTTTCCGGAGCGAGCACAGGCCGTTTCGGCGTTTCGACATAGGGGCGGTCATAGAGGGGGGCTTCGTCACCGAGTTCCTTGATCGGCAGATCGGCCATTGTCTCGCCATGGTGCTTGACGACGAAACGGAGCGTGTCGGTTGTCTTGCCGATGATTGCGAAATCGAGGCCCCATTTGCGGAAGATCGCCTCGGCTTGCTCGGCTTTGGCCGGGTGCAGCACCATGAGCATGCGCTCCTGGCTCTCGGAGAGCATCATCTCGTAAGCGGTCATGCCCTCTTCGCGGCAGGGGACTTTGTCGAGATCGAGTTCGATGCCGAGATCGCCTTTCGCGCCCATTTCGACGGCGGAGGAGGTGAGGCCGGCGGCGCCCATATCCTGAATCGCGATGACGGAACCTGACTGCATCAGTTCGAGGCAGGCCTCGAGCAGGAGCTTTTCGGCGAACGGGTCGCCGACTTGAACGGTGGGGCGTTTTTCTTCGGCTGAATCGTCGAAGGCGGCGGAGGCCATTGTCGCGCCGTGAATGCCGTCGCGACCGGTTTTCGAGCCGAGATAGACGATCGGATTGCCGATGCCGGTGGCTTTGGCGTAGAAAATCTCGTCCGCTTTGGCGATGCCGACGGCCATGGCGTTGACCAGAATATTGCCGTTATAGCGCGAATGGAACCCCATCTGCCCGCCAACGGTCGGCACGCCGAAGGAATTGCCATAGCCGCCAATGCCCGCGACGACGCCGGAGACAAGGCGGCGGGTTTTCGGGTGGTCGGGTGAGCCGAAGCGCAAGGCATTGAGACAGGCAACGGGACGCGCGCCCATGGTGAACACATCGCGCAAAATACCGCCAACGCCGGTCGTCGCGCCCTGATAGGGTTCGATGAAGCTCGGATGGTTGTGGCTCTCCATCTTGAAGACGCAGGCGAGGCCGTCGCCTATGTCGATCACGCCGGCATTCTCGCCGGGGCCCTGAATGACCCAAGGCGCTTTGGTAGGCAGTCCCTTAAGGTGCAAGCGGGAGGATTTGTAGGAACAATGCTCGTTCCACATGGCGGAGAAAATGCCGAGTTCGGTCAGCGTCGGCTCGCGGCCGATCAGCTTCAGAATACGCTGATATTCATCAGGCTTCAGACCGTGCTGGGCGACGAGTTCGGGGGTGATTGCGATGGCATTTTTCATCAGGCGGCTCCCCGATAGGCCGAGAGACTCTCGAACAGACCACGGCCATCCGTGCCGCCGACGAGTGTCTCGATCAGGTTTTCGGGATGGGGCATCATGCCGAGCACGTTGAGTTTTTCGGAATAGATACCGGCAATATCATTGAGTGACCCGTTCGGATTGCCTGCTTTGGTGTCGCCCTGCGCATCGCAATAGCGGAAGGCGACGCGGTTTTCGCCTTCAAGGCGGGCTATCGTTTCGGCGTCGGCGACGTAATTGCCTTCGCCATGCGCGATTGCAACTTTGATAATGTCGCCCGTTGAATAGTGTGAGGTGAAAGCGGTGTCTGAACGGCCCACTTTGAGGTGCTGCATCTTGCAGATGAATTTCAGGCCGGCATTGCGCATGAGAACGCCGGGCAGAAGGCCGGATTCGACGAGAATTTGAAAGCCGTTGCAGATGCCCAAGACTAACCCGCCCCGCGCGGCATGGGCGCGTACCGCATCCATAACGGGTGCGCGGGCGGCAATGGCACCGCAGCGGAGATAATCGCCATAGGAAAAGCCGCCCGGAAGCACGACGAGATCGGTGCCCTTCGGCAAGTCCGCATCCTGATGCCAGATCGAGACGGGGTCATGGCCGGTTGCCTGACGAAGGGCACGAATAACATCGCCTTCGCGGTTGGAACCCGGAAATGTAATGACGGCTGATTTCATGGGAGCGCTTTCAGCCGAGAATCTCGACGCGGTAGTTTTCAATGACGGTGTTGGCGAGGAGTTTTTCGCAGGCGCTTTTCAAGAGCTCTTCCGCCTTGGCGGGGTCGTTCGAGTCGAGTTCGATATCGAACACTTTGCCCTGCCGGACGCTGTCAATGCCTTCAAGGCCGAAGGATTTCAGCGCGCCTTCAATGGCTTTACCCTGAGGGTCGAGAACGCCATTTTTCAAAGTAACAGTAATACGGGCTTTCATGGGAGGCTCGATTCGCAAAACAGGTCAGAAAAGCGTTAGACGGCGTGAGCCGCCGGTGCAAGGCGCGGAACGCCTTAACTGCGGTAATCGCCGTTGATCTCGACATATTCTTTTGTGAGGTCGCAGGTCCAGACCGTGAACTGGCCTTTCCCCAAGCCAATATCGACGGTGATGGCGATGTTCTGGCCTTTCATATAGGCGGAGACTGTTTCCTCGCTATACGACGGATCACGCATTCCTTGGGCGGCAACGCGGTATTCGCCGAAGAAAATGGCGATCCGGTCGCGGTCGGCAGGTTCGCCCGCTTTGCCGATAGCGGCAACGATGCGGCCCCAATTCGCATCTTCGCCCGCGATTGCGGTTTTGACCAGCGGTGAGTCGGCGATGGATTTGGCGATTATCTTGGCGGAGGCGGAATTCGTCGCGCCTTTGACGTTGATTGAAACGAAATGCCGCGCGCCTTCGCCATCGCGGACAACCTGATGGGCGAGATCAAGGATCAATCGGTCAAGCGCCTTGCGGAACCCTGCCAGACGCCGGTCAGATGGCGAGGTGATTCTCGGTGCGCCTCTTTTAGCTGCCATGCCCGTTGAGCAGAGGATCAGCGTATCCGAGGTCGAGGTGTCGCTATCGACCGTGATTGCATTGAAGGATGTTTTGACCGAGCGCGAAAGCAGCGCCTGAAGCACCGG
>CAMCXA010000082.1 GCA_945883115.1 Alsobacter soli | reverse complement strand
AAGCGATTATAGATCGTCTTGTGAGGTCCGTACTCTTTAGGCGCATCCCGCCAGCGAAGTCCATTACGGATCACAAAAATGATCCCGGAGATAACCTTCCGATCATCAACACGTGGAACCCCATGCGATAAAGGAAAATAAGGTTCAATGCGACGCATCTGCGCGTCCGAAAGCCAAATCAAATCACCCATCTCGATGCCCTCCCAGATACGGAAGTGAATCAGATAATCGCCTGTTTGTGAATCCCTTTAACGGGTCCTGAGCCTAACTGAGTTATCAGGGTAATGCAATTAGTGAAATATGCACGGTTCGAATCGTCGTTGGCCAAGAAATCAACTCGCTCTCGTTCACAGGGGACGAACAGCGATAACTCCTTCGGGATTGGCTAAACTGAAAGAATTGCGGAGTACTCGACCAAAGCCAGGCGCTTCAATCTCGAAAACATCGCCCGCTTGGGTTCGAATGCCGTCGGCGAAGGAGAGGGTAGCTGTACCAAAATAATGCACGTGAATATCACCGGGAACACGGTGTCCTGAATACTTGAAATGGTGATGTTCAAGGTTGGCAAGTGTATGAGACATATTAGCCTCGCCGGTCAGAAACGGCTTTTCAAAAATAATGTCGTTGCCACGCCTGATCCTGCTCGTTCCTCGAATATCGGCAGGCGGCGTACCAAGCAGGAGCTCTGGCCCAAATGAACTTTGCCGTAATTTGGAATGCGCCAACAATAGGTAATTTTTACGCTCAGTGACGTGGTCAGAGAATTCGTTACCAATAGCAAAGCCAAGGCGGAACGGTGTGCCGTCTGGCCCAATAACATAAAGCCCGGTTAGTTCCGGCTCTTCACCGGCATCTTCGGCAAATGCTGGGCTGATAAGCGGTTGTTCTGGTTTGGCGAGGAATGCGCCGGTTCCCTTGTAAAACCACTCTGGTTCGGTGCCCACGTTCCCGATGGAAGGTTTGCCTCCCGCAAGACCCGCGCGAAACATCTTCATAGAATCGGTCAGCGAACTCTCATCGGCTTCGGCGACTGTCTTATGCATTTTATCGCGCGTATCTGCACTGCCCAAATGGGTCAGGCCTGTTCCGGTTACAATAATGCGGCTCGGTTCTCGATGATCAATAGGAAGGAGAATACGCTTTTCATCGATGATGGCGTTATAATCGACCGTTTCGGTACCAAGGCGCGAGACAATCAATGTGCCGAGAGCAATATTTGCCGCGATAGCTTCAAAAGCAAGCCCGTAAGTCGAGTCGGCTTGTTCAATAATGGTAAGTTTTGTGCCGTCGGGGGAAGGAACTCCGACTCGCCGATGACCGTCTTCATCTATGAATTGCACGAGGCGCATGTGACTTTTCCTGACAAATAGAATTTCTTACATTTCTATCCTGAGTGCAACGCAGCTTGATGACAAGATCGAATCGAGTGGATCACGAGGAAATTACTGGGACGTCCGCTTTGTTCCTTGCTAAAGTTAATCTGTTCATTTGAACAGAAGCGTTCGCCACTGTTCGAAGTAGCGTTTGTATAGCCAAGCTAAGGAAAACCCTATGCCCCGTTTTGCAGCAAATCTCTCGATGATGTTCACAGAATGGACGTTTCTTGATCGTTTTGGTGCAGCTGCCGATGCTGGATTTGACGCGGTTGAATATTTGTTTCCGTATGAGTTTAAACCCGATGAGATTGCCAAACGTCTTCAGGTTCACGGATTGACTCAGGCGCTGTTCAACATGCCGCCCGGGGATTGGGGGAAGGGCGAAAGGGGTATGGCAGCTATCCCGGGCCGCGAAATTGAGTTCCGTGACGGAGTTGCAAAGGCATTGGTTTATGCTGCAGCAACAGGCGTTAAGCGTCTTCACATGATGAGTGGTATGATTGAGCCTGACAGGCCCGATGCAGTGAAAACCTATCGAGATAACGTTGCTTATGCTGCTAGAGAGTGTGGCGTATATGGTATTGATGTTCTTCTGGAGCCGATAAACGGGCGAAATATGCCCGGTTATTTCATGAATGATTTCAATAAGGCAACCGCATTGATTGGCGAGCTTGCATTATCAAATGTCAAATTGCAGTTTGATATTTATCATCGGCAGATTATTCATGGCGATGTGACGATGGCGCTGCGGGCGCTGATGCCGATCACCGGTCATATCCAAATTGCAAGTGTACCGTCGCGCCATGAACCGACTACAGAGGAACTCAATGATGTATTTCTGTTCTCGGAGTTGGATCGACTGAACTATTCGGGGTTTGTCGGGTGCGAGTATAACCCCCGTGCAGGAACACTTGATGGTCTGGGTTGGTTTGTGCCTTACCGTCGCTAAATGCTTATAATCTTGCAAGAGGATCTTGGTGGGCAAGTCGGGAGAGCAGATAATCGACTTCTGCCTTTGCAGTTGCAGTTAGTCCTGAGCCTGGTTTGCGCTGTGCGTCTGACGTCAGAATACCGCGACGCATGAGCGTGTATTTTCTGACGGCAAGACCAATGCCTTGTTGCTGCTCATATCTCAAGAGCGGTAAGTGCGCATCGAATAGATCATGCGCCTGATCACGCTTTCCGGCTCTTGAAAGCCGGACGATGTCGATGAGTAATTCCGGGTAGGCGTAGCCGGTCATGGCACCGTCTGCCCCACGCTCCATCTCGAAATCGAGGAACAATCCGCCATTTCCAGTAAGAATCGAGACATGGCGCAGAGAACCATCGGCTTCGTATTTGCGGAGCGTTGAAATTTTTTCCAACCCGGGCCAATCTTCGTGTTTGAGCATAACGCAGGAGGGATTATCCATGATGATGCGGCGTATAACTCCCGGTGTCATGATAACGCTGAGGGTTAGTGGATAATCCTGAATGACGAAGGGAATATCAGCGCCAATGGCTTCAACTGCTTGTGCATAATAGGTGACAATCTGGTCATCTGTGCGCAAAGAGGGCGGTGGCGCGATCATCACGCCAGCGGCGCCTTTCTCCATAACCGACCGAGCTAGCGTGCGCATGGCAGCAAAACCGGGGGCAGAAACACCGACGATGAAGGGCAGGTGTTGGGCACGGACAATGCAGCGCTCTGCAAAAGCCATTGCTTCACTCTGATCGAGTTTTGGCGCTTCGCCCATAATGCCAAGGATTGTGATGCCGTTCGCGCCTGCCTGCAGATAATGATCGATCAGTCTGTCAGTGCTGAAATCGTCCACACGGCCGTCCGGCAAGAATGGAGTGGGCGCGATAGGAAATACCCCTTGGGCGGCGGTTGTGAGCATAGTCAATCTCCGAAATTTCAGAATTTTAGCGTAAAGGTAGCCTAGCCTATGAGCAAGTAGACCAAATTGTGAGCTAGTGAAAATCACGCGATTTTGGTAATATGCGTACATCGCGTGGATGTGGGCGGGTGCCCTCAGGAATAGGTCGCTTTACCTCATCGGCGCGCGCCAATGATGTTGGCATCGTCTCACCGGACAGATGTGCGAGAGCCGCTGTGCGGTCGGTTATTGTTTCAACAACGAGATGAACTATTCCCTCGGGGCTTCTTTGGATTCGGGCATCAACGCAGACAAGGCGAGCGCCCATCACCACGCGACGGAAGCGTTCCATCAGACTTGGCCAGACTACGAGGTTTGCGATGCCGGTTTCATCCTCAATCGTCATGAAGACAACACCTTTCGCACTGCCGGGCTTTTGACGGATCAGGACAATACCGGCGGCCTTAACCCTTCGACCGTGCGGGAGACTAGCCACAGTTATGCAAGGTGAGATGGACTCTCCGGCAAATATATCACGAAGAAAAAGCATAGGATGGCCTTTGAGCGATAGGTGTAGTGTTTGATAATCAGCAACAACATGTTCGCCCAGTGGCATGGGAGAGAGTGTTACGAGGGGTTCTTCGGCAAGTTCGTCCGCGTTGGCGGCCTCGAATAAGGGAAGTGTTTCAGCATCAGGCAGACGACGTACCTCCCATGCTGCTTCGCGCCTATCGAGATCAAGCGAGCGCATGGCATCTGCTTCTGCGAGCAAAATTAGGGCGCGGCGTGGCAATTTTGCTCGGCGTTGCAGTGTTTCCACATTCGGGTAAAACGCACCGCGCGCAGTATCTATGCGATTAGCCCATTCATTGCGAAAGCCATCAATCTGACGAAATCCGAGTCGAAGAGCAAGCAGACCATCAACTCGCTCTTCAAGCGTATTATCGTTGAGGCTGGCGTTGATATCAGGTGGACGGATTTCGACTTGATGGTCGGAGGCGTCGCGAACGATTTGTGCGGGGGCATAAAAGCCCATTGGTTGGCTATTAAGTAGGCCTGCCGCAAATGCAGCGGGATGATGGCATTTCAACCAAGCTGAAGCATAAACGAGCAGCGCAAAAGAGGCGGCGTGACTCTCGGGAAATCCGTATTCGCCAAAACCTTCAATCTGCTTGAAGCATCGCGCCGCGAAATCAGGATCATAGCCACGATGGACCATGCCATCGATCATTTTTTGCTGAAACAGATGAATTGTCCCGACACGCCGGAAAGTCGCCATAGCACGCCGGAGTTTGTTGGCTTCATCGGGTGTGAATTTTGCAGCCTCAATTGCAATCCGCATCGCCTGTTCCTGAAACAAGGGAACGCCGAGTGTTTTGCCAAGTACACGCTCGAGTTCATCCGCTGGGCCATGAGCAGGAGATGGAGAGGGGAAATGCACACTTTCTTTTCCCTGCCTGCGTCGTAAATACGGGTGTACCATGTCTCCCTGAATGGGGCCCGGCCTGACAATCGCTACTTCGATAACAAGGTCATAAAATGTCGCAGGTTTTATGCGCGGCAGCATATTCATTTGCGCCCGGCTTTCGACCTGAAACACGCCTACGGAGTCGGCTCTTTGTAGCATGGCATAAACAGCAGGATCCTCCCGCGGGATGGTGGCGAGATCGTATCGTTTTCCACCATGCTGGGCGATCAGATCGAGCGCCTTGCGGATACAGGTCAGCATACCGAGAGCTAGAATATCGACTTTCATCAGGCCGAGCGCGGAAATATCGTTTTTGTCCCATTCGATAAAAGTACGATCGGCCATAGCTGCATTGCCGATGGGTACGGTTTCATCAAGGCGACCACGCGTTAGAACGAATCCGCCGACATGCTGCGAGAGATGCCTAGGAAATCCTTGAATTTCCATTGCAATGGCAACAGCTCGACGGATCATGGGATTGGTGGCATCAAGTCCGGCCTGTTGGATTTGGCTATCGGAAATTCCTTTGCCCCACGATCCCCAGACTGTATTGGCGAGTGTAGCTGTGACATCTTCAGTTAGTCCAAGTGCCTTGCCGACATCGCGGATTGCACTACGCGGACGGTAACTGATAACAGTCGCGGCGAGTCCAGCGCGCTCGCGGCCATAGCGGTTATAAATCCATTGGATCACCTCTTCGCGGCGCTCATGCTCAAAATCAACATCGATGTCAGGCGGTTCACGACGCTCTGCGGAGACAAATCGTTCAAACAGAAGGTCTATTTCGGCAGGATCAACAGAGGTGACACCGAGACAGAAACAGACAGTGGAATTAGCTGCAGAACCGCGCCCCTGACAGAGAATGTCACGGGAGCGTGCAAACGCGACAATATCATTAACAGTTAGAAAATAGGGCGCATAATCAAGCTGTTCAATCAGATTAAGCTCTTTGTCTATGGTTGCTTTAATGGCGTCCGGTATACCATTCGGATAGCGTTTCGCTGCGCCCACCCATGTGAGATCGATAAGATGCTGCTGCGCAGTTTTGCCATCTGGCACCGGTTCATCCGGATATTCATAACGTAGCTCATCGAGCGAGAAGCGGGCACGGTCAAGAAAGCGTATTGTTTCCGAAACGGCTTCCGGGGCATGCCGGAAGAGACGCACCATTTCTTTGCTGCTTTTCAGATGACGCTCGGCATGTGCCTCGAGTTTGCGGCCGATTTTCTCAATAGGCGTATGTTCGCGAATGGCCGAGAGCACATCCTGAATGATACGACGTTCGGGGATGTGATAAAGTACATCGTTGATCGCGATCAGTGGAACGTGATGTGCGGAAGAAAGTTCGGACAGTTTCGCAAGTCGCTTTTTGTCTGATCCATGGTGCGGCATGCTTGCACCAAGCCATAAAGAACGGTGCAGAAGCGGAGCAAGATTAGCAAGAGAACATTCAAACCCAGAAGTGAGTTTTATTGGGGCCATCAAGATAAGAAGAAGTCCTTCTTTATGCTCCAGAAGATCCTCTAGACATAGAAGACAAGCCCCCTTTTCAGCACGGCGCTTGCCGAGCGAAAGAAGCTTTGAAAGCCTGCCATAGGCTGCACGATCTTCAGGATACGCGAGGATATCGGGCGTTTCATCCGCAAAGACAAGACGACAACCGACTGCGAGTTTAAGCCCTGCCGCGCCTGCGCCGATTTCTTTTAGGGCAACGTGCGCTCTCACAACACCGGCAAGCGAATTTCTGTCGGTAATGCCAATTCCTTTCAGATCCAGCTTTGCCGCTTCTGCAATAAATTCTTCCGGATGTGATGCGCCACGCAAAAAGGAGAAATTTGTTGTTGTGGCGAGCTCGGCATAAGGAGTGGTCACCCGAACAATCCATGCATGAACCATTTCGGCATTGTGGTTTCACGCCCAAAGAGGCCTTCCCGATATACCCAAAATCTGCGACCTTCTTCATCCTCTAGACGAAAATAATCGCGTGTCATCATATCCTGTTCACCACGCCACCACTCTGGCGCAATCCTTTCCGGGCCTTCAGCTTTGACAACGGCATGAAAGACGCGTCGCCATCTAAATCGGATGGGCGCACTATCGGGAATCTCGGCAATAACGTCGATGGGTTCTGGCGGCTCAATGAGCCGGATTGGACGTGTCGGTGGCTCTTCGGGCGCCAGCACCTCATCCCAATCTATAGTCAATGCGGCATTGCCGTGTTGGGCAGGTATGCGCTGCATAGCACGTTCAGGTATGTGGGTATTGCGTGGCATGAGGCGCATGACACGGTTGGCCCCAAAGCGGGCACATAGGCGGTCTATCAGTGCGCTTAATTCTTCCTCTATACCATCACGTCCATCGAACCCGGGTTCGGCAATATCCTGTCGCTCTGTCTTTGTGGCTGAGAGACGGATCACATCAAAGCCAAAGCCTGGGTCTAGAGGGTCTGATAATGTATCAAGCTTTTCCTGAAATAGCCGCATAACACCCTTTGGATCACGTAGAGGACGCGCTGTTTCAACAGTAAGGCGACGTACTGCGCCATCAGTACGGAAAAATGTGAGTTCATAGCAGCGTCCGCCTTCACCGTGCTTTTCGAGAAGCCGCGCTAGATCTGCAGCAAGAGTCAGAATGGAGCGGTGAATATCATCATCGTGGCCTATGGGTTCGGCGAAGTTTCGTTCGGCAATATAGGTTGGCACCGGTCTCCGAGGTGAAATTGGCCCAATGATATGCCCTTGCACACGATCAAGCTGGATCAGAAGGTCGCGTCCGAAACGCGCTGCCAGCGGCGCACGCGGCTGGCGTGCTACATCCTCAATCCGTTTCATCCCGAGTCTGGATAAGGAGAGAACGAGACTTTCACTGATGCTAAGAGCGGCGAGAGGAAGCTGTGCTACTCGTTGAGGCTCCATTCCAGGTTCTATAATCCCGCTATCACCAAAACAGGCGATAGCGCGCGCCGCCTCAGTCGTTCCGGCAATGGCGGCGCATGTTGTAAAGCCCTGCGCAGCAAGGCGGGTTTTGATATCAGCAAGCAATGCTACCTCACCACCGACAAGATGGCTTGCACCTGTAATATCCAGCACCAATCCGTTATTTTGCAGTAGTCCGATACATGGCGTGTAACGCTCGCACCAGTCAGCAATATGTTCGAGCATTGCACGATCAGCTTCA
Source organism: Alsobacter soli (assembly GCA_945883115.1). Taxonomy (GTDB): domain Bacteria; phylum Pseudomonadota; class Alphaproteobacteria; order Rhizobiales; family Beijerinckiaceae; genus CAIUPE01. The sequence continues at coordinate 1,293 of CAMCXA010000082.1, read as the reverse complement.
GTGTCGCTTTCAGCCACGAGTAGTGTGGGGTGCAAGGCGCGCGCCGTAGCCAATGTCATACCTAAACTTAATCCGGCGCGATTTGCCACGGCATCAAGCGCCTCGATTACGTTAGTGCCTTTGATCTTACCTACAACCACCAGTGGCATGTCATCCGGCGTTACGCAGTACGCCTGATAGGGATTTGCTTGCCGTGCGCGGCGATGTAACCGATCGGTTGATAGCCTCGGTAGGACGAGCGACAGAAAGCGCTGCGGGTTTGAAGATACGCTTTGCATGGTTCCACTCCATTATCCACGGGCCATCGGGCTCACCCGCTCCGGCCTGTCTGTTCAAGGTTAGGGCCACTTTGAAAATAGGATTTCCGATTCCGGCGTTCGTGCCGGTAGCACCCTGCTCCGGGTTGCTTGATGCTGCCGAAATTGCCCAGCGCGTGCGGGCAGATCCAAGTGCTACATGCCCGCCACTACGGAGCGTAATTAATGCTACGTTTGATGCTTCGGCAGCCAATATGAGGCGTCGTGTTGCAGTCAGGTCGAGAGCCTTCGGATCACCCCATGGCTCAAAGAGGACGGATGAAAGTGCCGAACAGCGCACAGACTCTTCAGTGGCACGCAGTGCTTCGCGTATATCTCCTGTCATGACCAATATGAGACGATTAGGATCCAGACCGAATGCAGCAAGTCCCGGTCCATAGGGTTCTCCAGTTTCTTTCCCGGCCATGCCCTGTCGTACCCAGACCCAATTGGTTTTTTGGCAAGAAAACAGTGCCACAAGCCCTAATGCAAAGCCGCTTGCTGCAGCGCCATCTTGCGGGTTGACGGGCAGGATATCATGCAGCGCTCCCCGCATTAATCCTCCGCCTAGTGCCGAATCAACGATGGTATGTCCGGTTGAAATTCTAGCGGGCTGTGTAGCAGGCAAAACAATATGCCCCTTACGCCCAATCCGGGCGATAGAGTGTTTTAGATCTTCAAAAATAGCACGCTGAACTGACATGAAAGGGCCTGATGATTAGTTTTGTTCACTTTATGTTCTAATAGATTCCAGTCTTTATGCGGCAAGTCAAGGGTGATGTAGAATATGGTTCAAGTAAAAATATGTGTAACGTAAAAGCGCTCATTCTATCAAATTTGAATATATTTTTTGGGGCTGGCCTAGATAGCTGAAAAAGGCTATTTATGTCAGATGGTTATCGAAAGGCGAAAAAGTCGACTCCTCCCAAGTATTCAAGTAGAGTTGATTAAGCAATTTGTAGCGGGCGCAACGGCTCGAACGTCGGCCGAATTGGTC
>CAMCXA010000081.1 GCA_945883115.1 Alsobacter soli | reverse complement strand
ACCACCAGCTGGAACCTGATTGCGGTCAGCCGCCCACATGATCAGCGACCCTAATTGCCGCATTTCAGCATGAAGAAGGCCAACAGCGTTTGATTGTGCATCATCAGAGCGGAAAGAATTGGAGCACACTAATTCCGCAAGTGAATCTGTCTGGTGAGCCTCTGTTTTTTTGGAAGGGCGCATTTCATGGAGGGTTACTGGAAGACCGGCAGTTGCAATCTGCCAGGCAGCCTCCGAGCCTGCCAAGCCGCCACCTATAACATGAATTGGATTAGATGCTTTCATGCCATATCTTTAATGTGATGGCTTGTCGCGAAGCAAGTGACGAAACAGGAAGTACAATAGAAAGCGCCCGCCAACATGTTGGCGGGCGCTACAAAAAGGTTCGGTGTAAAGGGGGGGAAAAAACCGAACCAGTTCGATAAGATCTGGAAAACTCTCGGCCTAGAAAATTACCTAGTAGCGTGCTTTCTAGCGATAAAGCGGATGTCTCCGCGGGAGATTCCCAAATCGCTAAGGTCACGATCGGACAATTGGGAAAGTTCCCGGATTGTGTTTCTGACGCGGGCCCAGCGACGGATTTGGCTCGAAATTTGATTAAACGTGTTCATTTTAGTCTCCAGTGGAACTTGTCTAAAACACTCAAGAAAAACTCTGAGCGTTTATGTTGCACTGCATATAATTGATGATATCTGTTTTACCAAGGGATGCACACGCTGACCATGGTTGCGTATTTTGCATATCTGATTAAGATTAAGTTAAAAGCCATGAATAATTCACATAGTTGTCACATTTTTGCCATCAAGCTTAAGCTTTTTGACGATTTCGTTTCGATCTCGAAAGGACGGGCTTCAGAAAACGGCCAGTATGGCTTGATTCAACCTCAATTATTGCCTCTGGCGCGCCCGTAGCGAGAATTTCTCCTCCACCATCTCCGCCTTCGGGTCCAATGTCTATCACCCAGTCCGCAGTCTTGATCACTTCGAGGTTATGTTCGATCACAATGACCGTGTTCCCCTGATCAACGAGTTCATGCAAAACCTCCAATAATTTTGCCACATCGTGAAAATGCAGACCGGTTGTCGGTTCGTCCAGAATATACAATGTGCGCCCAGTTGAGCGCCGTGAGAGTTCTTTTGAAAGTTTAACGCGTTGTGCCTCACCACCTGACAATGTGGTCGCTTGTTGACCTACTTTGATATAATCGAGGCCAACCCGCATCAAAGTGGCCATTTTGTCTCGAATGGACGGGACAACCTTAAATAAATTAAATGCCTCTTCGACGGTCATATCGAGTACGTCGGCGATGGAGTTATCCCTGAACTTCACTTCTAGGGTTTCCCGATCGTATCTTTTTCCTTTGCAGACATCGCACGTAACATAGACGTCCGGCAGAAAATGCATTTCAATTTTGATCACCCCATCGCCCTGGCAAGCCTCACAACGGCCGCCCTTAACGTTGAAGGAGAAGCGGCCTGCCTGATAGCCACGGGCCTTGGCTTCGGGAAGACTTGCAAACCACTCGCGGATAGGCGTGAACGCGCCTGTATAGGTCGCAGGATTTGACCGGGGGGTTCGGCCAATTGGAGATTGGTCAATATCAATGACTTTGTCGAGGTGCTCCAGCCCCTCTATTCGCTCAAATTGGGCCGGATGCTCGAGTGCGGCATTCAGACGCCGCGCAACCGCTTTATAAAGTGTATCGATCACCAGTGTGGATTTGCCGCCGCCTGATACTCCGGTAACACACGTGAAAGTTCCAAGTGGAAATTCCGCTGTTACATTTTTGAGATTGTTTCCGGTTGCCCCAACCACGCGAAGCATTCGGGATTTTTCGGGCTTTCGTCGCATTTTTGGAATGGGGACACTCATAGTACCCGATAAATACTTTCCAGTGAGGGAGTTCGGGTCCGATATCACAAATTCAGGAGTTCCTTCGGAAACAATTTTCCCGCCATGGATCCCAGCACCGGGGCCGACATCCACGACCCAATCAGCTTGTCTGATTGCGTCCTCATCATGTTCGACAACGATGACCGTATTTCCGATGTCTCTCAACCGTCTGAGCGTACCGAGGAGTCGTTCATTATCACGTTGATGTAAGCCGATTGATGGTTCGTCAAGAACATAGAGAACTCCGGTTAGGCCGGATCCGATTTGGGAGGCGAGGCGAATCCGTTGACTTTCTCCACCGGACAAAGTTCCAGAATTTCGCGCTAGTGTAAGGTAATCGAGTCCAACATCGAGCAAAAAACTCAATCTCTCGCGGATTTCCTTCAGGATACGTCCTGCAATCTCATTTTGCTTATCTGTGAGCCGTTCCGGTAGTGTCTCGAACCAATGTTTGGCGTCACGCACAGACAGCATGGACACTTGGCCGATGTGCATTTGCGCGATTTTGACGGACAAGGCTTCGGGCTTCAAGCGGTAACCACTGCACGCCGAACAAGGGGTTGCCGACATAAATCGACCGATTTCTTCCCGAGTCCAGTCGGAGTCGGTCTCTTTCCAACGACGTTCAAGATTTCTGATAACACCTTCAAATGGCTTACTAATTTCGTAAGCTCTCATGCCGTCATCGTAAGAAAATTTGATGGCGGTGGCGGCTGTGCCGAAGAGGATTGCGTTTTTTGCAGTTTCGCTCAATTCCTGCCAGGTTGATTTCATGGCAAATCCGAAATGTTTCCCGAGTGCGATGAGCGTCTGGGAATAATAGGGCGATGTCGATTTTGCCCATGGCGCGACTGCTCCTCCCTTAAGCGTTTGGTGTTCATCCGGGATTACGAGCATGGGATCAATGGTCATCTCGTGACCAATACCTCCGCAGGCGGGGCAAGCCCCGAACGGGTTGTTGAACGAGAAGAGGCGTGGCTGCACTTCGGAGATGGTAAACCCAGATACCGGACAGGCAAACTTCTGAGAAAAAGTTAGTCTTTTCGGTGCGCCGTTTTCATCTTTTCCATCCGCAAATTCCACCAAGGCAATTCCATCCGCCAGTTCCAAGGCTGTCTCTAAACTTTCAGCGAGTCTTGAGGCGATGTCGGGCTTCACGACGATCCGATCAATGACCAATTCGATGTCGTGTTTTACTTTCTTGTCGAGAGTTGGTGCATCGGCGATTTCATAGAATTGCCCGTCAATCTTGACGCGCTGAAACCCTTTCTTCTGAAGGTCAGCCAGTTCTTTCCGGTACTCGCCCTTGCGGCCCCGAACGATCGGGGCAAGCAGATAGAGACGCTCTTTTTCTGGCAGAGACAGAACGCGATCGACCATCTGAGAGATTGTCTGGCTTTCAATCGGAAGCCCGGTTGCAGGAGAGTAGGGGACCCCAACTCTGGCAAACAGAAGGCGCATATAATCATGGATTTCTGTGACTGTTCCGACAGTCGAACGCGGATTCTTCGAGGTGGTTTTCTGCTCAATGGAAATTGCGGGCGACAAGCCGTCGATCTGATCCACATCGGGTTTCTGCATCATTTCAAGAAATTGGCGCGCGTATGCCGATAAACTCTCGACATATCGCCTTTGTCCCTCGGCGTAGATTGTATCAAAGGCGAGAGACGATTTGCCAGATCCTGAAAGGCCGGTGAATACGACGAGACGATCACGGGGGATTACGAGGTCGACATTTTTGAGATTATGCTCGCGTGCACCACGAACCGAGATGACGCGTGATCGATCATCGGTGCTTTTGGCCTTGTCAAAATAGTCGTCAATTCTGGACATTCATTCGTTCTTTCACAGTGACCGCAGATATTTTTCGCTACCAAAAACTAAGGGCCGATGATTAATCCGGTATGCGCGCTTTCAGTCCGACAAATCGGAATAACTTGCTAGCACAAAAAAATTTTGATAAGAACATAATAAGAACATCTGTGTTACGATGTGGATAACCGATGGCGCTTGATGATCGTCGCCCCCCATCAGCACAACTTGGCTTATGATTGATTCCTGATCAAGGAGAGCGGAACAATGTCTGGAAGCGTTAACAAAGTCATATTGGTTGGAAATGTAGGGCGAGACCCTGAGGTCCGCCGGATGAATTCCGGTGAGGCGGTGGTCAATTTCAGCCTGGCGACTTCCGAGTCCTGGAGAGATAAAGCGACCGGTGAAAAGAAGGACCGCACAGAGTGGCACAATGTTGTTATCTTTAATGAGGGACTGGCTAAAATTGCTGAGCAATACATCAAAAAAGGCAGCAAAATTTACATAGAAGGTCAGTTACAGACCCGTAAGTTTACCGATAAGACCGGTGTTGAACGTCAAACAACGGAAGTTGTACTTCAGCGGTATCGTGGTGAACTCACATTGCTCGATGGACGTAGTGGCGGAAGCGATGCCGGCGAAAGCGGAGGATCGGTTTCTTACGGTGGCGGAGATCGCGGCGGCGAATTTGGCCGATCAGCTCCTTCAACAGCACCTGCGGCACGTTCGTCGGGTGGACGATCTGATATGGACGACGATATTCCATTTTGACGCTTTGCGCCCAACTTCCCCCGTTTTTTGCGTATGAAAGATAGGCGCAAGAGAGGGAATCGGATACTCAGTACGCACTGAATTTTACATGGGATAACAGGTTTGACCGAACAGGACAAAGCGCCGCCTGCCGCGCCGTTACAACAGGATATAAGGTCCGTATCAATCGTAGACGAGATGAAACGGTCTTATCTCGATTACGCGATGAGCGTTATCGTATCGCGCGCGCTTCCCGACGTTAGGGACGGGCTCAAGCCGGTGCATCGCCGAATACTCTATTCAATGATAGAAAATGGGTACACGCCTGACAAGGCTTACAGGAAGTCAGCTCGCATCGTCGGCGATGTTATCGGTAAGTACCATCCCCACGGCGATCAGTCGATTTATGACGCTCTGGTGCGTATGGCGCAGGATTTCTCGATGCGTCTGCCGCTCGTGGATGGTCAGGGAAATTTCGGCTCGGTAGATGGAGATCCTGCGGCAGCGATGAGGTACACCGAGGTGCGCCTTGCAAAGCCGGCAATGTCGCTCATCGAGGATCTCGAAAAAGACACGGTCAATTTTCAACCCAATTATGATGGCAGCGAGCATGAACCCGTTGTTTTACCAGCACGTTATCCGAATCTGCTTGTAAATGGCGCGGGCGGTATCGCTGTCGGTATGGCAACCAATATTCCTCCTCATAATTTGGGTGAGGTGATTGATGGTTGTCTTGCTTTTATCGGAAATGCGGACATTTCGATCGAAGAACTTATCCAGATTATTCCGGGTCCGGATTTTCCAACGGGGGGAATTATATTAGGCCGTAGCGGCATTCGCTCGGCCTATCATTCTGGACGCGGTTCGGTGGTCGTTCGTGCCAAAGCGGAAATAGAAGAATTACGCCAAAACCGCGAAGCGATCATCATCTCGGAAATCCCCTATCAGGTGAATAAGTCGACACTGGTCGAGCGGATTGCCGAATTGGTGCGCGAGAAGAAGGTTGAGGGTATCTCGGACCTTCGTGACGAATCTGATCGTGATGGCATGCGCATTGTCATTGAATTGAAGCGGGATGCGGTTGCCGATGTGGTCCTAAACCAGCTGTGGCGCTTCACCCAGCTTCAGGCCAGTTTCGGTTGCAATATGGTCGCGTTGAATGGTGGGCGGCCCCAGATTTTAAATCTTTATGATTTCATTCGCGCGTTTATTGATTTCCGGGAAGAAGTTGTTAGTCGACGAACCCGCTTTCTGCTGAACAAGGCTCGTGAGAGGGCCCATGTCCTGGTCGGCTTGGCGATAGCTGTCGCCAATATTGATCAGGTTATCCACCTGATCCGGAACGCTCCTGATGCTAATGTCGCCCGCGAAGCGTTGATGGCGAGGGATTGGCCGGCAACGGATGTCGCTTCCCTGATTGCATTGATTGACGATCCTCGGCACCGGATGGGAGAGGGGGGCATTTACCGCCTCTCCGAGGCGCAGGCACGTGCGATCCTCGAGTTGCGTCTGGCCCGCTTGACGGGTTTAGGGCGTGAAGAGATCTCTGAAGAATTGAATAAATTAGCGGTCGAAATCGCTGACTATCTGGAGATATTGCGTTCCCGTGAACGAATCATGGCGATCATTTCTCACGAATTGACGGACGTGAAAAACGCGTTTGCGACGCCAAGAAAAACGATGATCACGGAATGGGATGCCGATGTTGATGACGAGGATCTGATCCAGCGAGAAGAAATGGTAGTTACTGTTTCGCATGCCGGTTATATCAAGCGCGTTCCTTTATCGACGTATCGGGCACAACGCCGCGGTGGCAAAGGGCGTTCCGGAATGCAGACGCGCGAAGAAGATTTCGTTGCGCGATTATTTGTTGCCTCAACACACACGCCAATTCTGTTTTTCTCGTCGTTGGGGCAAGTTTATAAGGAAAAGGTATGGCGCCTGCCTTTGGCTGCACCAAATGCACGAGGAAAAGCACTTGTGAACATGTTGCCGCTTGAAGCTAATGAGCGGATTACGACAATTATGCCACTGCTGGAGAGTGATGCGGATTGGGATAAGCTGAATGTCATGTTTGCGACCGCATCTGGCGGCGTTCGTCGAAACAGGCTCTCGGATTTCGTTCAGGTCAACCGAGCCGGTAAAATCGCGATGAAACTGGATGAAGGGGATACGATCATTGATGTGCAAATCTGCACAGACATGGATGACGTTCTCCTGACGACGGCGATGGGACAATGCATTCGCTTTTCGATCAACGAGGTGCGGGTATTCAAAGGGCGGGACTCAACCGGCGTACGGGGGATTTCACTGGCTGATCATGATCAAGTAATCTCTATGGCGGTGTTGCGTCATGTCGACGCTACTGCTGACGAGCGATCAGCGTATTTGAAAATGCGGCGTGCCATTGCAGGAGAAAGTCAGACAGATGATGTGGGCGCTCCGGATGACGAAGTGTCGACAGAAAATGATTCGTTGTCGCAGGAGCGTTACGCTGGTTTGTCGGCTGCAGAGCAAGTCATTCTCACTGTTTCAGTAAATGGATATGGCAAGAGGACCTCCGCCTATGAGGTCCGTGTGACAGGCCGAGGCGGCAAAGGCATTGTCGCTATGGTTGTGAATGACCGAAACGGGCGACTTATTGCTTCATTCCCGGTTGAGCAAAGTGACCAGATAATGCTGGTTACAGATGGGGGACAGCTCATTCGCTGCCCTGTCGACGGGATCCGTGTCGCTGGCCGCGGTACTCAGGGTGTTACGATTTTCGATACGGCTGATGACGAGAAGGTCGTCTCTGTCGAACGTATTACCGACGACGGTGAAAGCGAGGAGACGGATGGATTGTTAGATAGTTCTGACGTCGATGGAACGGCATCCAACTAATGAGTTGTGTGTGGGAGAAGACATGAAACCTCATGCAAAATATCGACGTGCATTCTATCCTGGTTCTTTCGACCCGGTAACAAATGGCCATGTTGACGTTTTGGCGCATGCGTGTCGGTTGGCTGATCATTTGATTATTGCAATCGGTGTTCACCCCGGTAAAATTCCGTTGTTTTCTGTGTCCGAGAGATCAGAAATGATCTTAAGTTGCTGCGGTGCAATCGCATTGCAGGCGGGAACACGCGTCGAGGTAACCACATTTGGCGATCTTGTAATCGATGCGGCCCATCGCGCGGAGGCGAGTATTCTCATTAGGGGGCTCCGCGATGGGACAGATCTTGACTATGAAATGCAGATGGCTGGTATGAATCAGGCTATGCGTCCAGCCATTCAAACGGTTTTCTTGCCATCATCTCCAATGGTACGCCCGATAACCGCGACATTGGTTCGTCAAATTGCCAGTATGGGCGGGGACGTATCGAAGTTCGTTCCAGAAATAGTCGCACAGCGATTAGTGAAAAAATTCGCTTAGGTAGAACAAACTGATTAATTTAAACCGGAGAATTATATGTTGAGATATGCTTTGGCGCTTCTGGCGCTTATCTTTAGTTCTCACTTGGTAGCTGCGCAAACAACAAAGCTTCTACCGGAAAATACGCTATATATTGATCTGAAGGAGGGGCGGGTTGTAATCCAGCTAAGGCCTGATTTAGCTCCGAAGCATGTGGCTCAAATTAAAGCGCTTACCAAGGACGGCTTCTATAATGGTATCGTATTCCATCGTGTGATTAGCGGATTTATGGCTCAAACTGGCGACCCAACGGGGACAGGAATGGGTGGCTCGACGATGGCGAACATCCCAGCAGAGTTTTCGGATACGCCTTTTGTGCGCGGTGTGCTCGGAATGGCTCGGTCGCAAAGCCCTAATTCAGCGAATTCCCAGTTTTTCATCTGCTTTGGTGATGCGCAATTTTTAAATGGCAAGTATACCGTTTTCGGACAGGTGGTCTCCGGAATGGAATTTGTAGACAAGATTAAGAAAGGCGATCCTGCGCAAAACGGGACCGTCAAAGATCCGGACAAGATTTTCAAAATGCAACTCATGACAGACGCACAGACAGGACAATAGATCATGACTGAAGAAAAAACGAAGAAGCCGCTATCAAAGGCACCTGCCAAGGCAGCTAAGGCTGCAAAATCTGGCAAGACCGTTGCTGGCTCCAAACCAGCCAAAGCACCATCTGTAAAAGCGGCAAATGAGACAAAGCCTATCGTTAAAAAGGCAGCAAAGCCGGCCAAAAAATCTGGTGATCATCTTGTGCTTGAAACAACGAAGGGTTCAGTGACCATTCGACTTCGTCCCGATCTAGCACCCAACCATGTTGCACGGATCAAAGAACTTGCCACGAGCGGTTTCTATAACGGAGTGCCTTTTCACCGTGTGATCGATGGCTTCATGGCTCAGACGGGTGATCCGACCGGTACCGGAATGGGTGGTTCGGGCCAGAAGTTGAAGGCAGAGTTCAATATAGAGCCGCATGTACGGGGCGTGTGCTCAATGGCGAGAGCCCAAAATCCGGACTCAGGCGATAGCCAGTTTTTTATCTGCTTCGGTGATGCCCGTTTTCTCGACAGACAATATACTGTTTGGGGACAGGTGATCGACGGCATGGAAAATGTCGACAAGATCAAGCGTGGCGAGCCCGTTCAAAATCCAGATAAAATCATTTCAGCAATGGTCAGCTGAAATAAAAAATACGGCCGATTAAACTTAATCGGCCGTATTTGAATTAAAAATAAAGGGGCTGGCCTAGATAGCTGAAAAAGGCTATTTATGTCAGATGGTTATCGAAAGGCGAAAAAGTCGACTCCTCCCAAGTATTCAAGTAGAGTTGATTAAGCAATTTGTAGCGGGCGCAACGGCTCGAACGTCGGCCGAATTGGTC
>CAMCXA010000080.1 GCA_945883115.1 Alsobacter soli | reverse complement strand
CCAATTGGCATAGAACGCTATCCGCTTCTGTCAGGCGACACATACGGATGAGCGTTACAGCCTTGTTGAGCGCAGCTCTAATGTTGCCAGGGTCAAAAGTGAGTCCTAGTTCGAAGTTGTGGAGAGCCTCTGACAGCAAGCCCTTTTCGAAGATTATGTTACCGCGCGCCACGTAGTAGTGCGAGCCCTCCGGACGGAGTGTGATCGCTGCTTCAAGATCTGCCAAGGCTGCCTCAAGATCACCGATGCCATAAATTGAATTTGCTCGATTATGATAAAATTCAGCGGATTGAGGTGAACATTTTATCGCCTCTGTGAAGCTTTGGATGGCCTCGGGCAAGCGTCCAAGTTCGTGTAACGCATTGCCGCGATTGTTCCAGGAGTTTCCGTGAGTCGGGCGAGATTTTAATGCGAGATCAAAGCTTTCGATGGCCGCCTCGAAAATACCGATCTCGAGAAATATGAGGCCACGGTTATAAGAAGCGCTTGAAAATTCCGGAATGAATGAAAGCGCCTGATCATAGCACTGAACCGCATCAGCCTTTCGATCGGCTTCATCTTCACGATTTGCGTCATGAAAAAGCGCTTCTGCCCTGCGGGGAGAATTGTTCGGTAACAAATTCAACTGGTATAGACGGGTTCTAAGATTTCCTAAGCTATAAAACCCATAAGGGTTTTGCTGAAACCGGTTGGTTCTTGTTCTCAAAATGAGTGAGAGTCTCGCCAGATCAGGTCGGGAATGTCCATCGCCTTCGATCCGCAAAAACCCAGCCCTGCGTGATACAAGTCTTACTCTTTCAAAAAGAACGGTTTTTGATCCGAACGGTCCATCGGGGCCAAATTCGGACGGATCATGGATATGGAATTTTTTTTGCCCCATTTGATCCTGCGCAAACCCTGATATCTCGTCGGTTGAACTCAGTCAAACATCTTGGCTTCGGCTGAGCGCGCTTCTCATCGAAATGCGCGTCGGCAGATATGACGGATTCACAGCACTAAAATTTAGACTTCCATGCCGATTTATTTTCCATGAACGACTTACGTCTCAAACGACTTGGATATTTTTGTTAAATAAGGCAATGTCGGACTCAATATTTGAACAGGATATGACAATGCCCAAAGCCTACATTATTTCATCATACCGCAAGATCTCGGATCCCGAAAAATTGGCCGCCTATGCTAAACTGGCAGGCCCGGCAATTATGGCCGCCGGTGGTCGTTTCCTTGCCCGTGGCGTTGCAGCAAAAGCGATGGAAGATGGCAGGCTGGATAGAACCGTCATTATTGAATTCGACTCATTGGAAGCAGCCATGGCCACCTATGATAGCGCTCCCTATCAAGAAGCATTGGCCGCCCTCGGAAATGCTGTTGAGCGTGATATGCGAGTTGTGGAAGGCGTCGCCTGACCAATTTCTGGCAACGCCTTATCGCTCAAGCCCTAGGTTTTAGAAGTTTCCGATTGATCAGCGATTCGGCAATTTGAATCGCATTCAATGCAGCACCTTTGCGAAGATTGTCGGAAACACACCAGAAAGCGAGCCCGTTCTCGACGGTAGAATCCTCGCGAATACGTGAAATATAGGTTGCGTCTTCGCCTGACGCTTCATGCGGAGTAATATAACCGCCCGGTTCACGTTTATCGATAACCAGACAACCAGGCGCAGCACGAAGAATATCGCGGGCCTCGTCTGCCGTTATCGGCTTTTCAAATTCAACATTCACGGCCTCAGAATGTGAAATAAACACGGGTACGCGTACACATGTTGCCGTCAGCTTGATTTTTGGATCCAGAATTTTCTTGGTCTCAACGACCATTTTCCACTCTTCTTTGGTGTACCCATCATCGAGAAACACGTCGATATGCGGAATAACGTTGAAGGCAATGCGCTTCGAAAATTTCTCGACCTTCACTTCACCAGCTGAAAAGATCGCACGTGACTGATTGAAAAGCTCATCCATTGCATCCTTGCCAGCACCTGAAACAGACTGGTAGGTCGCAACCACAACACGCTTGATCACGGCTCGATCATGCAGTGGCTTCAAAGCAACAACGAGTTGAGCCGTTGAACAATTCGGGTTGGCAATGATGTTCAGTCGACCCGGATCAGCCATAAACCGCGTGAGCACATCTGCATTTACCTCAGGAACAATCAAAGGCACGCGTTCATCGTACCGCCAGCATGACGAATTATCGATAACAAGGCATCCTTGCGCGCCAATGCGTGGCGACCAGTCCTTGGACACGCCAGAACCTGCCGACATCAGACAAATATCGGTTTTAGAAAAATCGTGATGCTCGAGATTAGCCACCTTTAGAATTTTGTCACCAAACGAAACTTCCGTGCCGAGGCTGCGCGATGACGCCAAGGCAGTCACTTCATCAACCGGAAACGCACGCTCCGCTAAAATTGAAAGCATTTCACGGCCAACATTTCCTGTGGCACCGACAATTGCGACCTTGAACCCCATAACGATAATCCTGACTGGCTTTTGGATCCCGCTCCCCTGATCCACCCGCATCTTTAGCGGTTTATCTCATCCCCGCCGGGGGGAGTAACCGGACCGAGGAAACAATCAACGAGTAGTGGCGCGTTTGACGCGCGACCGTTTCATCTTCGGTTTTTTAATGTCGCTGATGAGCATCAGGTACCTAAATCGGTGATTATTGAGCATTAGCCTAAAAAAGACGGAACGTAGTTGAATGTCAATGCTCCTTGTGCAACGGAGAGCATGAATTAGCAAACCCGTTTTTCATTTTTGCGCCAGGCCGATCATCCGGCAGCAAAGGTCTGTTCCGTGAAATCGTCTGCACCTTCACTCTTGTTGCGATTTTCTCCCATTATTTTTGTTCTAATCTGGTCAACAGGTTGGATTTCTGCCCAGTTTGGTGTTTTTTATGCTGACCCCCTTACTTTTCTGTCTTTGCGCTTTGCTCTAGCGGGACTTTGCATGGCGGGTGTTTCGCTCCTGTTCGGTGCGCAGTGGCCAAAAGGGCGCAATCATTGGTTACACGCCATGATGTCCGGCATTCTCCTTCATGCGATTTATCTCGGTGGAGTTTGGTGGGCAATCCACGCAGGGCTCGCATCCGGCTTGTCCGGCCTCATTGCGGCACTGCAGCCCATACTCACGGCGTTCCTTGCTCCGATGCTCATTCGTGAAACAATTACCCGTCAACAATGGCTCGGAATTGCATTCGGCTTCACGGGCATCATATTTGTGCTCCACCCAAAATTTGCAGCTCTTGGAAGCTCCGTTTTCATAGAGACAGCCCTCCCTATCATCATCAATTCCATTGCGATGCTGTCGGTGACACTTGGCACATTCTATCAAAAGCGCTTTGTCCAGGCGGGCGACCTCAGAACAATAACCGCCCTGCAATATTGCGGTGCTTTTGTCGTCATCCTGCCAGCTGCTTATTTTCTTGAACCCATGCGAATGGATTGGTCGATTACCCTCTTTGCCGTAATGGCTTGGTCAGTCCTCGCTCTATCGCTCGGTGCAATCGGCCTTTTGCTCGTTCTCATTCGGAACGGTGCTGTCTCACGAGCGGCAACGCTCATTTATCTGGTGCCGCCTGCAGTCGCACTTCAGGCCTATTTCATATTTGGCGAGACGCTGGATGCGTTTCAAATTGGCGGGATGGCCCTCACCGTCGTCGGCGTTGCGCTTGCCACACGAAAATAGCGTAATAAACCTCGGCACTGCCGCGCAACCCACGAACAATTACCGCGTTATTCTTCTGATGCAGCATTGCAAAGGAAGAATAAATGCTAGGACTGATCATACCAAAGGGAACCCATATTCTGGTGGGCGATGGCAGCGAGGCGCTCCTTCTTGTCAATGAGGGAACCGTTCCTGAACCGGATTTCAAAGTCGAACATGTTTTCAGCCAAAAAAACCCGCCAACGCGTGAACAGGGTACCGACCGTCCCGGGCGGGCGTTTTCAAGCGCGGGTTACCGCAGGGCTGCAATGGCAGACACTGATTGGCACGTTTTCGCGGAACGTGATTTTGCCAGAGATGTCACCACCGCTCTGGGGGAACTTCAGACTGAAACAGACCTCAAGAAACTCATCATCGTGGCCCCTCCCAAAACACTTGCCGAATTAAGAAAATCAATGCCGTCGAATCTTCAATCCCATATTGTGGCGGAGGTTGCGCACGACCTTACAAAACATCCGGTCAAAGAAATTGCCAGACTCTTAACCCAAGGCCAAGGGTTAACCGACTGACCCGTGAGCGCGGCGTAAAGCCTGATCGAGGTCCTGAAACAAATCTTCAGGGTCCTCGATACCTGCCGACAATCGAAGTAAATCCGTCGGACAAGGTGACCCGTCGCCTTCGATGGAAGCTCTATGCTCGATCAAGCTCTCAACACCGCCAAGCGATGTTGCCCGCTTCCACAGCATCACGCCCGCCGCGGTTGCGATGGCGCTCGCCTCGCCGCCACGTACACGGATTGACAACATGTGTCCGAAACCGCCCTTCATCTGGCTCGCAGCAATGGGATGTCCCGGATGCGAGAGCAGACCCGGATAGAGAACATCCGCAATGTCAGGATGTTTTTGAAAGCGTTTCGCCAGATCCAACGCGGTGGCCGACGCTGCTCGAACCCGCAAGTCGAGCGTTCTCATGCCTCGGATCAGAAGGAAAGCTTCAAATGGTCCGAGAATTGCCCCGAAAGATTTACGATGAGCAACAATCTTGCGCCAGAAAGCATCTTGTTTTGCGGTAGCCAACGCACCGGCCACAACGTCTGAATGACCGTTCAGGGCCTTTGTCGCCGCATGCATGACGAGATCGGCACCCAAGGCCAAAGGCTGGGTAAAAACAGGGGTTGCTGCCGTCGAATCAATCGCCAGTCGCGCGCCTGCAGCATGGGAAATTTCGGCCAGAGCCGCAATATCCGTCAGTGACCAAAGCGGATTTGAGGGCGTCTCGATCCAGACAAGCGCAGTCTTGCCCGGCTTGACCGCCGCCTTGACCGCATCAAGATCACCCATGTCGACGAGCTCGACATGCAGTCCCCACTGTTGAGCGTCCGTCAGCAACCAATTCCGGAGCGCCCAATACATCACCCGCGGTGCTAGAACATGATCGCCCGGTTTTAATGCCATAAAAACGGCAATCGCAGCAGCCATACCGGAGGAAAATAGAAGCGCCGCCTCGGCCTCTTCCCACATCGCGATAACCGCCTCGGCTTCGCGCACGGTCTGGTTGTCGGGCCGCCCATAGACAAAGCCGGAACTATATTGATTGTCCGGATCACGCAGATAAGTCGTGGCAATATGAATAGAAGGAACGATCCCGCCCGTTATCGGATCCGTCTTGCCCATCGCCTGCGCCGACAAGGTTCGTTTGGACCACCGTGCCGGTTTTCGATCGGAAGGTGCCATTCAACCAATCCTCTTCAATTCACCCATCCGAGCGCTCAACCGTCAAAAAAATCAATAGTGCCCCAGAAAGTCACCCTTGCTCAGGTCAACGCCATTATGCCGCAAAATGGCGTAAGCCGCCGTCACATGAAAGTAGAAATTCGGGATTGCGCCATGACGCAGATAAACCAGCGCGTTAAATGTCTTGGGCTCGGGACGCATCGGTACGACAATATCCCGATTCTCGGCACCAACGAAGCTTTCCTTCGGGATTGACCCGATAAAGGCCAAGGTCTTGGCAATGCGCGCATGCAACTCGGCAAAGCTTGCCTCGACATCCTCATATTTCGGCACGTCCACCCCGGCAATGCGCGCCGCGCCGCCCTTAGCAAAATCCGTCGCGAGCTGCACCTGACGGGTAAAGGTGAACATGTCTGGGGCTAATCTCGCCGTCAAAAATACACCGAGATCGATCTTCTTGGCTGCGGCATGTGCCTCGCCCTTCGTCAGCACGACATCAAGTGCCTGAAGTGACTGGGTGAAAACGGGAACGGAAAGATCATAGAGTGAAAGCGACATGGTATGGTTCCTAATCAAAAGCGCCATCTTGGCTGCTCCACCCTTTATAGAACCTTTCAACTTGAAAGGCGAACCCAAACACTCCCGCAATGTTGATCCTTGCATTTTTGTAAGAAAACGCTTATCCGGAAGCCCTCCGAACGCTGGATTTTATCCGGTAGAGGGGCTGTAGCTCAGTTGGGAGAGCGCTTCGTTCGCAATGAAGAGGCCAGCGGTTCGATTCCGCTCAGCTCCACCAATTTTATAAATAAAATCAATAGATTAAGAGTTATAAAAATTATCATTTTTTAACATCAAGGCTACGATTGATCGCGTTCCGTGGCTTTGTTGAGTTTCAATACGTTTGGCAGTTCAGAGGTGGGTGAGGTGGATCACTCAAGATTTGTATGGCGCTCACGCATTGTCTCGGCTGTTTCACCAAAACGTTCCCGGAGTTTGAGAACCACCAGCTCGAAAAAGATCGTTTCGGCAATCTCGAAGAGAGATCCCATCGGCAACACGGATACCGTCGCGCCAATATCATTCGCCATTGTCTGGGCTGGAATAACCACCCTGATATCTGCCATTTGCGATGCCCGCCCGTCGAGTTGAGAGGTGATGATTGCCGTTGTTGCACCGGCCTCTTTTGCAATCGTCATGAAGGTTTCCGCCGTCGGCAGCCACCCTTGTCCGGCGGTCACGATCATTAGATCCCCTTTGCCAATCGGCGGCGTTGTCATATCGGCAACCACATGTGCATCGCGCCCCATATGAAACAGCCGCATCGCAAACCCCCGCAATGCAAGCCCTTCCCGGCCCGCTCCATAAAGGGCAATCCGGCGTGCTGAAGCAATTGCATCTATCAGCGGGTCGGCCGCCGTATCAGGAAGTGCCGCAAACACGCCGCTCAAATCGCTCAGTGCGCGGCGGCTCAATTCCGAAAGGGCCATACTCATCTCATTCTCCAAAAGAACAGCCGCCTAGTTCCACCACCCGTTATGATCTCGCTTGGGCTGCCGCAGAATTCCGTCCCCTGATTTTGGTGGCTCGATCTCGAGCAGATAGCGGTGTTCAGGTGACATCCGGTGATAAAGATCAGGCGTAAGATGATCGAGTTGTACCAATTGCTGCGGCAAATCACGCCGCGTATATGTCAGATGCAACATTCTCCGGTGCGCATCGGAATTTTTCCGTGTTCCGCTGTGCCACATCGACGAATTACAGATAATCGCCGCGCCCGCCTTAGCCGTTACAAGCAATTCCCCCGGATAAGGTGCATCAAGGTCTTTCGGCACACGTGCAGCATCTTCGGGTGACAATGGTGTTGGCTCCCAATCGCCCTGATTCACATAAGGGACGTTAATCGGCGCCCAATGTTGCGAACCCGGTATGATCCGCGTCGGACCATTTTCCAGTGTCATGTCATCAAGCATGATCATCGCGTTAATGACCCACCAATCCTCATCAAAAATCTTCGGCACATCGACATGCAGGCTTTGCTGGCCATACCCTTTGACGGGATCTCGCAAATTGGCTCCGTGAACCTTGATCTCACCCAGCAAATAGTGTGCAGCGGCCAGAACGGGCGGCAGATTCAGGCATTTGTCAAAAGCGTTCGTCTTGTTGAAAATGTTCGATATCCGGCGTGCGCCCGGCTCGACATGAACCTCATGCCCGCCCTGATCTTTTTCTGCAGCGTGGATACGTTCAAACTCGTCCCTCATCGCGCTCAATTCAGACGCAGACAGAGCATCATTCACAACAAAATAGCCATCCCGATCAAGTTGCTCTTTTTGTCGAGCGCTGACAGCGCCAGCAGAAATGCCAAGATTATGGAGTGCCTGTTTCGTATACATTGCTTTACCCCCCTTAACGTATTCTTTTTCTTCAGGTGCCAATTTCAACCCAAAATGGCCCGGTGTGGAAAAGCTATCAAACAAATTCTGAAAAGGCCAATCTCTTTACAGCCCGTTTCAGTCGATATGAGGAGCGAGAAATCGAACGAGCCTTGGCCCCGCCGCCAATAGAATGATATTGAGAGATCTCGTCTGATCCGCTCGATCTTCAAATAAGGATTTTCGCCCTTGCACCCTGTCCTTGCCGCCGACAAAACCGGAATACCAATCCACTTCGTCACAACTGAAACCTTTGCGACCACGGCATTAGATCCCGTTGCAGCAGCGTTCGCGAAAGCTCAGGGATTTGAAGGCGTAAGCGGTAGCCACCTGTTAGTGCCAGATTCCTCCGGGAAATTAGCCGGCGTCTTGTTTGGCTTAGAGAAATCCTCAATCCCTTCAAAAGATCCGTTTCTCGTCGGCAAACTCGCGCCATTACTCCCCGAGGGGATCTACAAATTTGATTCAGGCCTCGAAAATCCTGAATTGGCAACACTTGGTTTTGTCCTCGGCAGTTATCGGTTTGAGCGCTACAAGTCGAAACCGCGCGGGATCAAAGCCAGATTATGCGTCCCTGATGGCGTTGACGCCTCCCGAATCACCCGGATTGCGGAAGCAATTGCAGAGGGGCGCGATCTCATCAATACGCCGGCAAATGATCTCGGCCCTGCTGAAATCGAAGCTGCCGTCCGGACCGTCGCCACCCGATATGGTGCACAATGCTCCTCCATCATCGGCGACGATCTGATCACACACAATTTCCCGATGATCCACGCCGTCGGACGGGCGTCACCCCGCGCACCTCGAATTATTGATCTCGTTTGGGGAGATCCGTCACATCCCAAAGTTACACTCGTGGGCAAAGGAGTTGCTTTCGATACAGGTGGACTAAATATCAAACCAGATTCCAGCATGCTGCTAATGAAAAAGGACATGGGGGGCGCAGCAGTTGCTCTTGCCGCAGCCCGTATGGTCATGGATGCGGGTCTTAAAGTCCGCCTGAGACTGATCGTTGCGGCGGTTGAAAATTCGATTTCTGGACCGTCATTTCGTCCGGGCGATGTCCTCGCAAGCCGAAACGGTATGACAGTCGAAATCGGTAACACAGATGCCGAAGGGCGGTTGATCCTTGGCGATGCACTCACTTTGGCAGGCGAGGATAATCCCGACCTTGTGCTCGATTTTGCGACGCTAACGGGCGCTGCCCGTGTTGCTGTCGGCCCGGATCTCCCACCATTCTACACCGATGATGAGACCCTTGCCGCAGACATTTCCCGGATCGGAACTGCCGTGAATGATCCGGTCTGGCGTCTTCCGCTCTGGAAACCTTACGCCGCCATGCTTGAGTCAAAGATCGCGGATGTAAACCACATTTCAAGCGGCCCATTTGCCGGTTCGATCACAGCCGCACTTTTTCTTCAAAAATTCGCAGAAAAAGCCAAAGCATGGGCGCATTTTGACGTGTTTTGCTGGGTTCCATC
>CAMCXA010000079.1 GCA_945883115.1 Alsobacter soli | reverse complement strand
TAGCGATTGGCGAGGGGTTGCGGGGGTGGGAGAGAAATGGTTGGCATCAGCTGGATCGCTTCACGTTCGTTCGCGATGACGGGGGGCGTCATTGCGAGCGGGAGCGACGCAATCCAGCTCGTGATTCAGGAAGAGACTGGATTGCCGCGTCGCTTTGCTCCTCGCAATGACGGGGCGGGCTTTGGAGAGAAATGCCGGGCATTAGCTGGATCGCTTCACGTTCGCTCGCGATGACGGGATGAGCGTCATTGCGAGCGGGAGCGACGCAATCCAGTTGGTGGTATAGGAAGAGACTGGATTGCCGCGTCGCTTTGCTCCTCGCAATGACGGTGCGGGCTTTGGAGAGAAATGGCTGGCATTAGCTGGATCGCTTCACGTTCGTTCGCGATGACGGGGTGGGGCGGACGTTCGTTCGCGATACCGGGGAGATTAACGGTTGCTGCGGATGATGTCTTGCAGAACAGGCATGATGGCGAGGAGGAAGAGGAGGGTCGCTAGGAAGAGCGTCGCGATGAAGCCCGACCAATTATAGCCTATGCCGCCAGCGAGGCCGCCGAGGAAGAAGAGCGCCACAAAATTCATCAGAAGCCGGATTTTCTTGCGATCACCGCGAACGTGGTGCTCAGTGGAATAGGCGGGATCCCGATTCCAGTACAGGCTTTTGCCAATTTCGATGCCGATATCGGTAACCATGCCGGTGATGTGAGTTGTGCGGATGCGCGCTCCAGACATTTTGGTGATCATGGCGTTTTGTAGCCCCATGATGAAACACAAGAGCAAGGCCGTTGCAGGGAAATAAAACGCGTGGAATTGCTGCATCCAATCACCGAGGAACCCGAACACTGCGAGGAGCAAGGATTCGAGAAGAAGGGGAACGGCGAACTGGCTGTGGAGGTTCTTGCGGCGGCCCCAATTGATCAGTATCGCCGAGAAGGCAGCACCCGAGACAAAAGCGATTATGGCAATCAAGCCAGCCAGAAAGAGCTGCCATTCTCCGATAGCGAGGGCATCGGCTGAGGCGGACGCAATGCCGGTCATGTGTGATGTGTAACGCTGGAAGGCCATGAACCCGCCGGCATTCGCCGCACCAGCGTTAAAGGTGAGGAAATGAGCGAGATGATCGTCGTAGAATTCCTCGCGGTCGCGTCCGGTCAGGCGGGTGAGATAGGATAACACGGTTCGCCTCCATGATGCAGGGGCCAGATTAACAGGCTGACAGTGAATGACCAAGGACAGTAATTTACACAAAATTTTAGTTGATTAAATTTAGCCACGATCTTTTTTGATAATTGATTGACTTCAAGATTCAGGGCTTGATATCCTTACGGCATTGATTAGTTTCGACCCATTCATTCCATTTCATTTCATTATACAAAAAGGGGTTTTAGTCATGAAAGCCATTCAGATTCACGCGCATGGCGGACCTGACGTGCTCAAATATGAGGACGTTACGTTGTCGGCACCCGGACGGGGAGAATTGCGGATCCGGATCAAGGCGATTGGCTTGAATTTCATCGACGTCTATTACCGGACCGGACTTTATCCGGCGCCCTCATTTCCCTATATTCCGGGTGACGAAGCGGCGGGTGAGGTGATCGGGATCGGAGAAAAGGTCCGTGGCTTCAAGATTGGTGATCGCGTGGCCTATGTTTCGAATTTCGGCAGCTATGCGGAAGAGCGAAACATTAGTGCTGAGGAAGTTGTAAAGCTTCCGGACGGGGTTAAATACGAGACGGCAGCGGCGATGATGCTGAAGGGTTTGACCGCACATTATCTGCTGCGCAAGACGTTCAAGGTGGGCAAGGGGCATATTATTCTCAACCATGCGGCGGCCGGTGGCGTGGGGCTCATTCTCGGACAATGGGCGCGAAGCCTCGGTGCGACTGTGATCGGGACCGTGGGTTCAGACGAGAAAATCGCAATCGCCAAAAAGAAGGGCGGGTGCCACCATGTTATCAATTACCGGACCGAGGATTTTGCCAAAAGGGTCGCGGAGATTACAGAAGGCAAAAGATGCCATGTTGTTTATGACGGTGTCGGGAAAGACACTTTTACGGGCTCGCTCGACTGTCTCCGACCGCTCGGGATGTTTGTGAGCTATGGAAATGCATCCGGCCCTGTGGAACCCTTCAGCCTGAGAGTTTTGGCGCAGAAGGGGTCGCTATTCGCAACGCGCCCGACATTGTTTACGCATCTCGCGCAACCCGGATACCGTCAGAAGGCGGCGTCGGAATTGTTCGCGGCCGTTACATCGGGCGCGATCTCGATTGCGGTCAATTCAAAGGTGCCGCTGAAAGACGCGGCTCAAGCTCACATGGCACTTGAAAGCAGGGCAACGACAGGTGCCACTGTGCTCATTCCGTGATTTCAACGATCCGCCAATAGGTTCTATTCGCCCAACAGGTGACAGATTTCATCGAAATGTAGCTGTCGCAAACTTGAACTGTCACCTATGGTCATGTCATAAGGCGTATGATTTGGGGGGGGGGCGTATCGTGGTAGAAGGTTTGGTCGGGGAACCGCTGGTTCGCCTTCACAGGATTGTGAAGCGCTTTGGTCCGGTATTGGCCAATGACCGGATCGATCTTGAAATTCGGGAAGGCGAAATTCACGCGCTTCTGGGCGAGAATGGCGCGGGAAAATCCACGCTTGTCAAAATCTTGGACGGACTTCTTCAGCCAACGGATGGAGAGATCCTTTGGCAAGGTAATCAGGTGACGCTGGAAAGTCCGGTTGCTGCGGCGGCGCTCGGGATCGGTATGGTCTTCCAGCATTTTTCCCTGTTCGAACAGATGACCGTTGCCGAAAACATCGCAGTTTCGCTGCCGCCTGATGACTCTCTTCAGGATTTAAACGTGCGAATTGCGGCAGTGGGGAAGCGTTATGGCCTTGCGCTGCAGCCGAACAGGCCAGTTTGGACGCTTTCCGCAGGTGAAAAGCAGCGGATCGAGATTGTCAGGGCATTGCTTCGGGAACCCAAACTGCTGATTCTCGATGAACCAACATCGGTGCTGACACCTCAGGAGGCCGAGACGCTCTTCGGTACGCTGCGGACACTGGCCGAAGGTGGCTGCGCATTGCTTTACATTACCCACCGGCTTGACGAGGTGAAGCAACTCTGTTCACGCGCCACAATTTTGCGCGGTGGCAAGGTTGTCGCGGCGTGTGATCCGCGGGAAGAAACCGTCGAAAACCTTGCGAGCCTGATGGTGGGCAGCGATGTTGCCGGCTTGCGTACGGCAACGGAACGCAAAGTCGGACAAATGCGGTTCGAGATGAAAAACGTCTCAATGCGCGGTGAGGGGTCGCATGGGCGAGCATTGAAAAATGTATCGCTGGGTGTTCGGTCCAGACAAATTCTTGGAATTGCCGGCGTTGCCGGGAACGGACAAAGCGAACTCTTCGCGGTGATGTCCGGTGAATGGCCTGTGATGAAGGATCAATCCATCCTGATTGACGGGCAACCTGTCGGGCATCTTGGTATCGAGGAGCGGCGCGGGCGCGGTGCGGCTTTTGTCCCGGAGGAGCGGCTTGGACATGCCGCGGTGCCGCGGATGAGTTTGTCGGATAATGTTGTGCTGTCCCGGCAACGGACACGGAGTGTGGTCAAGGATGGTTTGATCAGCCGGGCTGGTGCGCGGGCTCTCGCCAACTCGATTTCAGTCGCGTTTGGTGTGCGGAAAGGGCGCGCCGACCCGCCGGCATCAACGCTTTCGGGTGGAAATCTCCAAAAATTTGTTGTCGGGCGGGAAATTTTGCGCGGGCCCACACTCTTAATCATCAACCAGCCAACTTGGGGCGTTGATGCGGGCGCAGCGGCGACGATCAGGCAATCCTTGATCGATCTGGCGCTACGCGGGACCGGGATCATTATCATCAGTCAAGATCTTGATGAAATATTTGCAGTTTCGGACATGATCGCAGTTATCCATGACGGGACACTCTCGGAGCCGGTCGGCGTGACGGAGACCAATCGCGACGCGATCGGACTGCTGATGACAGGCGGCAAAGGGGCAAAGCATGCGGCTTGATATTGAGCCAAGGGCGGAAGTATCCAAGCTGGCGCAGATCCTTTCGCCCGTGCTGGCGGTTTTTGTCGCGGTGGGGATTGGGGGACTGATTGTCTTGGCGCTGGGAAAATCTCCGGTGCAAGCGCTGTTTGTTTATTTTATCGATCCACTTTCGCAAAGCTGGACGTTGCAGGAGCTGGCGATCAAGGGGACGCCGCTGGTGCTTATCGCGAGCGGATTGGTGTATTGTTTCCGCTCGAATTTGTGGAATATCGGCGCAGAGGGACAGTTTACGGTTGGCGCGATTGTCGGCTGTATCCTGCCGCTTGCGACCCATGGAATGGATGCAGGGCCGTGGGTGATTGTACTTGCACTCATTATGGGGGCGATTGGCGGAGCGCTCTATGCGCTTATTCCGGCAATGCTCAAAGTCTGGTTCGGGGTGAGCGAGATTTTGACGAGCCTCATGCTGGTTTATGTCGCGCAACTCGGGCTTGATTATCTGGTGCGGGGGCCTTGGCGCGACCCGAAAGGGTTCAATTTTCCGCAAAGCGTGGTGTTCGAACCGGGTGCGACATTGCCCAACCTGATGAGCGACGGGCGGCTGCATGCGGGGATTATTCTGGCGCTGATTGTGGTGGGGATTTCGTGGTTTGTTTTAACGCGCACTCTGTTCGGGTTCGGGATACGGGTTTCGGGTGCCGCACCGAAGGCGGCGCGGTTTGCTGGATTTAACGCGAAGCGGATGGTTGTGTTCGCGTTTCTGATCTCGGGCGGGCTTGCAGGGCTTGCGGGGATTGTGGAAGTGACGGGGCAGATCGGGCAGTTGCAGCCATCCATTTCGCCGGGATACGGGTTTACCGCGATTACGGTGGCGTTTTTAGGCAGACTTCATCCGGTGGGGCTGGTTTTGGGCGCGTTTATCGTGTCGCTTACGGTGATTGGCGGGGAAAGCGCACAGATTGCGATGAAGCTGCCGCTTGATCTGACGACGGTGTTTCAAGGCGTGTTGCTGATGTGTGTTCTGGCGGCCGATTGTTTTTCGACCTATCGGGTGCGGATTGTGAGCGGGGGAGCACGCTGATGGATTTTGCAGCAGCAATCATGATCACGGTGATCACGGCGACGACGCCGCTTTTGATCGCGGCGCTCGGGGAATTGGTGGTTGAAAAGTCGGGTGTTCTCAATCTCGGGATTGAGGGCATGATGGCGACGGGGGCTGCGTGCGGGTTCGCGGCGGCGATTTTAACCGGGTCGACATTTGTGGGTGTTGCGGCGGCGATTATGGCCGGAATGGCGCTTTCGGCTGTGTTCGCGTTTCTGGTGCTGGGGTTGGCGGCGAATCAGGTGGCATCGGGGCTTGCGCTGACGATTGGCGGGATCGGGCTTTCGGGGTTGATCGGGGCGGGGTTTGTGGGGACGACCCGGCAGCCCGTGCCGCGGTTCGAATTTCCGGATCTGAGCGCGGTGGAGCTGTTGAAGGACTTTCCTTATATCTCTGAAATTGCGGGTGTTTTGCAATTTGTTTTTGGGCAGGACCCGTTTGTGTATGTGTCGCTCGTGCTTGCCGGTGGCATTTTCTGGTTCTTGGGACGGAGCAGGGCGGGGTTGCTGCTCAAGGCGATTGGTGAAAATCAGGTGTCCGCGCATTCGCTTGGGTTGAAAGTTGTGTGGACGCGGTTTTTGGCGATTTTGTTCGGCGGTGCGTGTGCGGGGCTTGCGGGCGCTTATCTTTCGCTCGTCTACACGCCGTTCTGGTCGCCGGGGATGACCGCGGGGCGCGGGTGGATCGCGCTTGCGCTGGTGGTTTTTGCGTCATGGCGCCCAGTCCGTTTGCTGTTCGGTGCCTATTTCTTTGGCGCGGCAACCGTGCTGCAATTGCACGCGCAGGCGGCATCGTTGGGAATACCCGCGCAATTGCTGTCGGCCTTTCCCTATATTGCGACAATCATTGCTTTGGTCATCATGTCTGTGGGTAGAACGTCGATTGGGGCCCCTGCATCGCTTGGCACACCTTTTGTACCGGACCGTTAACGATTAAGGTGGAATCAAGGCCGGGTGGACGGGCGCCGGCTTGAGATCAAAAAGCAGACCCGATTGGAGACTTCAGCATGCGTCATCTCATCAAACTGGCGGGAGCCACCGCATTGGTCATCGGCCTTTCGACTTCCGGCTTCGCCGCCGAAAAACTCAAAGTCGCTTTCGTCTATGTCGGCCCTGTGGGCGATTTCGGCTACAGCTATCAGCACAATGAAGGCCGCCTTGCGGTCGAAAAGGCGCTTGGCGACAAGGTCGAAACAACGTTTCTGGAAAGTGTTCCTGAGCCTGATTCGGATCGTGCGATCGAACAGCTGGTTCGCGCGGGCAACAAGCTTATTTTCACAACATCGTTCGGCTATATGGAGCCGACGCTGAAAGTGGCCGCAAAATATCCGAACGTGTTCTTCGAACACGCAACCGGCTACAAGCGTTCGGCCAACGTTGCGACTTATTCGGCCAAGTTCCATGAAGGCCGTTATGTGCAGGGCGTTATTGCCGGCAAGCTGACAAAGGCGAATGTGATCGGCTATGTCGCGTCCTTCCCGATCCCTGAAGTTGTGTCAGGCATCAACGCGTTCATGCTCGGTGCGCAGAGCGTGAACAAGGACATCAAGGTCAAGATCGTCTGGGCGAATACGTGGTTCGATCCGGGCAAGGAAGCCGATGCGGCCAAGGCACTGCTTGATCAGGGCGCGGACATCATCACCCAGCATACGGACAGCCCGGCTCCCCTGCAGCAGGCCGAAGCACGCGGCAAGCTCGCTTTCGGGCAGGCTTCAGACATGATCCGGTTTGCGCCGAAGACGACGCTGACCTCGATTGTCGACAATTGGAACGATTATTATATCGCCCGCGTCAAGGCGGTTCTGGATGGCAAATGGAAGTCGGAAGATACATGGGGCGGCTTTGATGCCAACCTGGTCAATATGGCGCCCTATACCAATATGCCTGCCGACGTCGCGAAGATGGCAGCCGATACGGAAGCGGCCATCAAATCCGGCAAGCTGCATCCGTTCACCTGCCCGGTCATGGGGCAGGACGGCAAAGAAATCGAATGCAAAGGCAAGGGCGTTCTCGATGACGGCCAGATCCTGAGCATGAATTTCTACATTAAGGGCATTGACGACAAGCTGCCGCAATAAGGGGTAGTTTTGGGATGAGAAAAGGCGGCTTTCGGGCCGCCTTTTTTTTGGCTAATGGGAAAAATTCAACTGTCGTCTTTCAGCGTTCAGTTGATGCCGTTCGAATGGAACCACCAAAAGCACTTTATATCAATCGAGTGGGCGAATTACACCGCCACCCCGAAGAGATCATAGGCATCGGCACGTTCGATTTTGACGGTAACGATGTCGCCTTGGCGGAGTGGGCGGCGGGAGCCGACATGGACGTTGCCGTCGATTTCGGGGGCGTCCCATTGCGAGCGGCCTTTCGAGACGGTGGGGCCGGGTTCGTCGATGATGACCTTGATGCGCTTGCCGACGCGGGATTTGAGACGTGCGGCGCTGATTGCCTGCTGGGTCTCCATGAAGCGGTTCCAGCGGTGCTGTTTGACGTCTTCCGAGATATGGGCGAGGCCGATATCGTTCGAGGTCGCGCCCTTGACGGGCTCATATTTAAAGCAACCGACGCGTTCGAGTTTGGCCTCTTTCAGCCAATCGAGCAGGAATTCGAAATCGGCGTCTGTTTCGCCGGGGAAGCCGACAATGAATGTGGAGCGGATGGCGAGATCGGGGCAGATTTCGCGCCAGGCGTGAATGCGGTCGAGCGTCTTTTCCTGATTGCCGGGGCGTTTCATCGCTTTGAGGACGGAAGGCGAGGCGTGCTGGAAGGGAATATCGAGATAGGGCAGCACGAGGCCTTCGGCCATGAGCGGGATGACGTCGTCAACATGTGGGTAAGGATAGACGTAATGGAGGCGGACCCATGCGCCGAGTTGGCCGAGTTCGCGGGAGAGATCGACGAATTTGGCGCGGACCTCGCGGTCTTTCCACTGGCTTGCGGCATATTTGATGTCGAGACCGTAGGCGGACGTATCCTGCGAGATGACGAGGAGTTCCTTGACGCCAGCATTGACGAGTTTTTCCGCTTCGCGGAGCACATCACCGACGGGGCGGGAGACGAGATCGCCGCGCAGTTTGGGGATGATGCAAAACGTGCAGCGATTGTTGCAACCCTCTGAAATCTTGAGATAAGCGTAATGGCGAGGCGTGAGTTTGACGCCTTGCGGGGGCACGAGATCGAGGAACGGGTCATGGCTCGGCGGGGCGACATCGTGCACGGCCTTCATGACGCTCTCATAGGCTTGCGGGCCGGTGATGGCGGCGATGCCGGGATAGGCGGCGAGAATTTGCTCCGGTTCGGCACCCATGCAGCCGGTGACGATGACTTTACCGTTTTCGGCCATAGCGGCACCGATTGCGTCGAGCGACTCGGCCTTGGCGCTATCGAGAAAGCCGCAGGTATTGACGATGACGGCGTCGGCACCCCGATGGGTTTTGGTGAGTTCATAGCCTTCGGCGCGCAATTGCGTGATGATCCGTTCGCTATCGACGAGCGCTTTCGGGCATCCGAGGGAAACAAACGAGATTTTGGGTGCTGCCTGAGCCATGTATTCAATTCCTACGTAGTCGCCAGAACCTCTAAACCAGTTGATCCGGAACAACAATCATTGATAGCGCCTAAGCTTGGTGATAGGCCATCAACATGACCTCATCTTCATCAAATTCCGAACAGAATAAGCAATCTGATCCGAAGGGACGTCACCTATTGATGCCGCTTGCCTTTGGCAATTTCGCGATCGGGATCGGTGCGTTTATCGTGATCGGGATTTTGTCGCCCATGGCGGATAGTCTCGGGTTAACGAAGGCGGATGCCGGGTGGGTGATGACATTTTACGCGCTTTCCTATGCGCTGACGTCGCCAGTCTTGGTGGCGCTGACAGGCGGGTTTGACCGGCGAAACCTGATGATTGTTGCGCTCTGCATCTTTTTTGTCGCGACTTTGGCGAGTGCGTTTGCCACAACGCCCGAGCCTGTTTTTATCGCGCGCGTTTTGGCAGCTTTTGGTGCAGGGATGTACACGCCGAATGCCGCGGCAGTGGCGGCGAGTTCTGTTGCGCCCGAACGTCGGGCTATGGCGTTGGCGACTGTTTTCAGCGGGATTGCGGTTGCGCAGGTGCTCGGCGTGCCGGCGGGCAGTTATCTTGGTTACACGCTCGGGTGGCAAAGTGCGTTCTGGGCGGTGGCGGTTCTGTTGGTTATTGCGATGATCTGGCTGTTGCGGGTGGTGCCGCGCGGGATTGCGTTCCAGCCGACCTCGCTTACTGTTTTGGGCCGGACCTTGTTGACGCCGGTGCCAATGGTGGCAGTGACGATTACGGCGACAATGATCAGCTCGTATTATGTGATGTTCACCTTTATCGCCCCGAT
>CAMCXA010000078.1 GCA_945883115.1 Alsobacter soli | reverse complement strand
GCGATTGGCGGCGCTCTGGCGCATTTTGCCGTTTACAGCGGTGATTTCATGCCGATGATGGGCGCGTCAGGTGCCATATCGGGATTGATGGGCGCGGCATCTCGTTTCATTTTCCAACCGAGCGGCCCTGTTTTAGGTGGTATTCGCCTTGGCCCGAAGGCGGATGGCATGAAAGGCGAGGGCGCGCTACTTTCGCTTAAGGAGATGCTCCGCAATCCTGCCAGTCTGCGCTTTATCGGGCTCTGGATGCTTTTCAACCTGCTCGTCGGGATATTGGGGTCGTCATCTCTGGCCGATGGCGGCAATATTGCGTGGATCGCGCATCTCGGCGGCTTTGCCGCCGGAGTGTTGACTGTTCCCTTGCTCGATAACCGCAAGGGTGAACCGGTCCGCTAATAGTCAGTCGTGGTCGTGCGTGCCGTTCTGGATGAAGGACAATTGCGGACTGGTGCCCTGTCCCGAGCTATCGACGCGCCGGTAAAAACACGAGGCACGGCCCGTGTGACACGAATTCCCGTCGCCGCCGACCGTGACGAACAAGAGCAGACAATCCTGATCACAATCCACTCTGATCTCGGAGATCGTTTGCACCTGACCGGACGTGTCGCCTTTGCGCCAGAGTTCACCGCGCGAACGTGACCAATACCACGCCTTCCCTGTCTCGAGTGTTTTCGCGAGCGATTCGGCATTCATGTGGGCCACCATCAGCACGTCGCGCGTTTTTGCGTCGATTGCTACCGCAGTCAACAGGCCGGATGCATCGAATTTGGGCCGGAACACCGACCCTTCTTCCGTGTCCTTGGAGGGAAGCGCACTTTTTTTCTCAGACATCAACACATCCCCGCACCCGCGCAGGCGGGGCCATCTCTGTCAGCGACAGGACGCCAGCATATAGATGCGTTAGCGTGATGAAAAGCCGCGGACCATCGACATGAACCGCACCTGTTCTGCCGGATCATCCTTGAATATGCCGGTGAACCGCGTGGTGATTGTCGTGGAACCCTGCTTCCGCACACCGCGCATCGACATGCACATATGCTCCGCCTCGATCATCACGGCGACACCGCGCGGATTGAGCGAGTCGACCATCGCTTCGACGATCTCGGCCGTCATCGTTTCCTGCGTCTGCAAACGTCGCGCATAGACATCGACAAGACGCGCGAGTTTCGAGAGGCCGACGACGCCATCGGACGGGTAATAGGCGATATGGGCGTGCCCGACAAACGGCACCATGTGGTGTTCGCAGTGCGATGCGAAGGGGATCTCGCGCACGAGCACCATGTCATCATAGCCGGCAACTTCCTCGAACACCTTGTCGAGTATTTTGCTGCTATCCTGGTCATAGCCTTCAAAAAGTTCCCGATAGGCTTTCACCACGCGCTTCGGCGTATCGATCAAGCCTTCGCGAGCCGGATCATCTCCTGCCCAACGGATCAGTGTTCGAACTGCGGCCTCCGCTTCTTCGCGGCTTGGTCGCTTTGCTTTGATGCTGTCGGTATCCCGCTTCACGGGCTGGATCGACAAGGTCTTAACCACGGCGTCCATGGTGCCTCCTTAGTGCTGATGAACAGAATTTGATACGCATGAACAGAATGATCGGACCACAAATGATTTTGCTGATTTCCGGTGTGGCCCGAATAAAGCAAATTTACCTTCCGATATTTCCTTTACAGTGAAATAGCCTCTCGCAAAACCCCGTTTCAGTCATTATCTTGCGGTTTGAGGACAGATCCGGTTTGCGGCTCTGTCAAGGTGGTGATCATGCTCAACGATGTCTACAACAAGCGTATCCTGGAGCTCGCAGCCAATATTCCCCACATTGGCCGCATGGCAAATCCTGACGCAACCGCGACCAAGCATTCGAAATTGTGCGGATCGACCGTGACCGTTGATCTTAAAGTGGAAAATGGCCTTGTGACCGATTTCGCGCATGAGGTGAAGGCCTGTGCTTTGGGGCAGGCATCTTCCTCGATCATGGCCCGCAATGTGATCGGCTCGACGGCGGAGGAAGTGCGCTCGGTGCGTGACACGGTTCGCAAAATGCTGAAAGAGAGCGGAGCGCCACCCGAGGGTAAATGGGCGGATCTTGCCTGTCTGGAGCCCGTCCGCGACTATAAAGCGCGGCACGCGTCGACGCTGCTGACTTTTGATGCAGTGGTCGAGGCGATGGATGCGCTTGGAGGCAAAGCCGAGGGTTGAGCTTTATTCACCCAGATCCGAAGGCCGCGGGATCGGGAACACATAATTGAACGACGCGCCGATAGATATAGAATCCCCGTTCACCGATTTGCCAGTCGTTTCGGACGTCTGTTGGCTATCCACCTGCCGGTCATAATTCGCATAAAGAGCCGTGGACCATTGATCGCGAGAGACAAACTTGACGAGTCCTGCGGCTCCCAATGACCGCGTGCCGCTTTCGCCCGGTGTTCCCACAGGTCCGATGCCTGACTGCGCATTCACATAATCACTGCCGGCTAAGCTTAGCCGGGGGCCTGCGGAGAAAACCAAGCCACCGATTTGCTGCACGAAGTCTGCACCAACGCTTCCGACCACGCCGGTCGTGCCGTCAGCTCCCATCCTGAGTTCGCCACGAAGGCGAAGCGCATTCGGTTCCGGCCAGAATTCGGCGAAGACACCCGGTTCAAATCCCCAGCGCTGATCAGCACCGGGCGTGACCGAGGCGGAGCCAAGGCCCAATCCCTCGGCATTATAGCGGCCCACCGCACCTACCGAAAATTGCGGGTCGCGACTGAAAAGCGCAAAGCTGAGGCTGTCATCCGGTGCAATAAAACTGTCAGCTGCCGTCGGCGATGCGACAATGGCAGGGGGTAGCGAAATGAAACTGTAGGTTTCCGAACCCGGAAACTGGGGCGCGGAGATGGTTGCGCCACTGACTGCCATGAGCCAGCCTGTATTCACCTTTTCTGCAGCGTTCGCCTCGGCATGAATGAACTCAGCGCCAAGAATGACGGCCGAGATTGCCAAAAGGTTTGATAGGCGAGGTGACAGAAAGCGTGTAGGCACGGGTCGTGTCATGCAATAATCTCTCGTCGCGGGAGTCCCGCTTTGATGGAACATGGTTACGAAAAAGTTAAAGAGAATGCAACCTTTCATGTCCGTGCATCGTTTAACATGGTTACCGGCGCGTGCGGCGCGTCTGCTCATTCGTGGCTATCAGCTTACATTATCAAGCATTTTCGGGCGTTCCTGCCGCCATTTGCCGAGCTGTTCATATTTTGTGGATGAAGCCATCGGACGGCACGGTCTATGGGCCGGCGGGTGGGTCGGTGTCGCCCGCTTGTGCCGGTGTCACCCGTTTGGCACATCGGGGCTGGATTTTGTGCCCGAAATATTGCCTCCGATCGCCCGCTGGTATACACCGTGGCGCTATGGACGCTGGCGGTCGTGCAATACGGACCCTGCGATCCGGTGTGAAGCCGTCGATCCGGGCGAGCGGTCTTCTTGAGAATGAAATACCCGGCTTTCGCTTACCTGCGCGGTTCGCAGGAGTGAGCAGGAGATGACTGACATGATTACGATTACCTTCCCTGATGGCGCCAATCGCAGCTTCGAGCCCGGCATTACCGGTCTTGATATTGCCAAAGGCATTTCCCCTTCGCTCGCCAAACGCACAATCGCGATGGCGCTCGATGGCGTCGTGAGCGATCTGGCCGACCCGATTGCGCAGGATTCCCGCATCGAGTTTCTCGGCCGCGACGATCCGCGCGCGCTCGAACTGATCCGGCATGATTGCGCCCATGTGCTCGCCGAAGCGGTTCAGGCGCTCTGGCCCGGAACACAGGTGACCATCGGTCCGGTGATCGAAAACGGCTTCTATTATGATTTTCACCGCGCCGAGCCGTTCACGCCGGATGATTTTCCCGCGATTGAAGCAGAAATGCGGAAAATCATCGCGCGCGACAAGCCTTTCACCAAGGAAGTCTGGAAGCGCGAGGATATTCGCAGCCTGTTCGAGACCAAGGGCGAAGCGTTCAAGGTCGAGTTGGTCGATGCGATCCCGCCGGGCGAGGATTTGAAAGTCTACCGGCAGGGCGACTGGTTCGATCTCTGCCGCGGCCCGCATATGACCTCGACGGGCAAAGTCGGCGACGCCTTCAAGCTGATGAAGGTGGCCGGAGCCTATTGGCGCGGCGACAGCAATAATCCCATGCTGACGCGCATTTATGCGACGGCGTTTGCCACGAAAGACGCACTCGACGCCTATCTCCACCAGTTGGAAGAGGCGGAAAAGCGCGATCATCGCCGTCTCGGCCGCGAGATGGACCTGTTCCATTTTCAAGAAGAGGGGCCGGGCACGGTTTTCTGGCACCCCAAGGGCTGGACATTGTTTCAGTCCCTGATTTCGTATATGCGCCGCAGGCTCGACAAGCTCGGCTATGACGAGGTCAATGCACCGCAATTGCTCGACAAATCGCTGTGGGAGACGTCCGGTCACTGGGGCTGGTATCAGGAGAACATGTTCGCGGTGAAATCCGCCTACGCCTTCATGAACCCCGGGGACAAAGACGCTGAACATCGCGTGTTCGCGATCAAGCCGATGAATTGCCCGGGCCATGTCCAGATTTTCAAGCACGGGCTGAAATCCTACCGCGATCTGCCATTGCGGCTGGCGGAATTTGGTGCTGTCCACCGCTACGAGCCGTCAGGCGCGTTGCATGGATTGATGCGCGTGCGCGGTTTCACGCAGGACGACGCGCATATTTTCTGCACGGATGCGCAGATGGAGGCGGAGTGCCTCGCGATCAATGATCTGATCCTGACCACTTACAAGGATTTCGGGTTCGACAAGATCGTCGTGAAACTCTCCACACGGCCTGAAAAACGCGTCGGCAGCGACGCGCTTTGGGATCGTGCCGAGGAAGTCATGACCCGCGTGCTCAAACAGATTGCCGAGCAATCGGGCGGCCTGATCGAAACCATGATCAATCCGGGCGAGGGCGCGTTTTACGGGCCGAAATTCGAATATGTGTTGCGCGATGCTATCGGGCGTGACTGGCAATGCGGCACGACGCAGGTGGATTTCAACCTGCCCGAGCGATTCGGCGCATTCTACATTGATGAGACGGGCGCGAAAACCACGCCGGTGATGATCCACCGCGCGATTTGCGGCTCAATGGAGCGGTTCACTGGCATTCTGATCGAGCATTTTGCCGGCCATTTCCCGCTCTGGCTCGCGCCCATCCAGGCGATTGTCTGCACGATCACGCAGGATGGCGATGACTATGCCGCCGAGGTATTGGCAGCGCTGAAAAAGGCGGGGCTCAAGGCCAATGCCGATCTGAGGAATGAAAAGATCACCTATAAAGTTCGCGAACATTCCCTGAGCAAGACGCCGGCTTTGCTGGTTGTCGGGCGGAAGGAGGCGGCGGAACGCACGGTGTCAATCCGCCGATTCGGGTCGCAGGACCAGACCATGATGTCGCTCGATGATGCCGTGGCCATGCTCGTCAAAGAGGCGACCCCGCCTGATCTGAGGTGAATTGTTCCGCCCGGTTTTGAAAATCTGCATAAAAGCCCCAGTTGGGGCTTTTATTGTTTGATCAAAATATTCTCAATACGAAATAATGATGATTTATTTATTATAAGATATAAATATTTATTAAATAAGATATTGTAAATAAAGAGTGCAACTTTAAGTTGCGTAGATTATTTACTGCAACTATTTACTAATTTTGATTGTTTTTATTTCTAAATTATTACATAGAAATATAATAACGTTACGGAAGAAATTGTAGCGTTCTATTTTTGTGAAAGGATATCACGATGAAACTTCTCAAGACGCTGTTGGTTGGCGCAGGTTCGCTTCTTGCCAGCACTGGGCTGGCGGCTGCTCAAAGCTACAACATGAATGCGTCGATCGTCATTACCAAATCCTGCACTCTGCCAACCTCGGGATCGGTATTTACCTTGGGCTTCCCGAATAGCGGTGGCTTGCAGGGACAGACAATTACCGCCACGGTCAGCCCCGCTTTTAACGTTAATTGCACCGCTGGCACCGTGTATAATGTGAAGCTGAACGGTGGATCAAACTTCGACACTGTGACCTCCTTTCGAAGGTTGAAGGATTCTGCCTCGCCCGCAAATTTCATTCCCTATGAGATGTTCCGCACGACAGCCTACGGCGCGGGTGACGCTTGGACCAAGGATCAGGATTTCGCCTACACGGGCAATGGTGCGGCTCAGGTGTTGCCGATCAACGGCGTCATTCGAAATTTCACTGGCTCAGTCACGGCGGGTACTTACAGTGACACGGTATCAATCACGATCACTGTTCAGCCTTGATAACGGTTTGGGGAAGGGGCGTGGTACGCATGAAATGGCTAATCCTCGCCGCACTCATTTTGGCATTCGGGGAAGAAAGCCAAGCCGAGTCGATCCAGGTATCGCCGATTTCGGTCGAGATCAACGAACCTTCCCTGTCATCAACAATTACGCTGAAAACAGATGCTAAAAAGCCGCGCGTGGCGCAATTGCGCGTGATGCGCTGGTCGCAGGTGGATGGCAAAGAGGTGCTTGAAGCGACGGACGACGTTGTCGCTTCCCCTCCCTTTGCGACTTTGGCCTCGAATACAAGCTACACGGTCCGGATTGTGCACCAAAGTGCTGCTCCTGTTCTCAAAGAAGAGAATTATCGTCTTCTGATTGACCAATTGCCGGACGAGCAGAGTAGCAAAAAAAATGTGATCGGAATCGCAATCCGATATTCCCTGCCGATTTTTGTGCGGCCCGCGAACGGCGGAAAGGCAGTTTTGGAGTGGGATGCCGAATTGGTTGACGGCGCCGTCAAGCTGACAGCGATCAATTCGGGTAATCGCGGCGCAAAATTGACAGATTTGAAAATCAGCGATGGGCGTTCATTCGTTCGTTTCGGAACGAATGGAGCTGCCGGTTACATCCTGCCCGGTCAATCAATGAGTTGGAAAAAGCCCGCACCGAAGGGCTTTAATGCGGGGGCTGTGAAAATCTCTGCCAGAAATGAAACGGAAACGATCAATGCCCAGGTCGAGGTCGTTCCATAGAGCATTCTGCTGTGCAGTACTCTTTCTACTATGTTCGGTTGTGAGCGGTTTCGTTTCGGCGGAGCAGCTACTTAGCCCTGCTCAGGAGATCAAGCTTCAGCTCGAAGTGCTCGTGAATGACCGCTCCAAGGGCGTGATTGTGCCTTTCACCGTGCAGGCCAATGGTGGGCTGGTCGCCAAAGCCGCCGATCTGCGTGCGGTCGGCCTCAAACTTCCCGACGATCCCAAGCCCGAAACCATGATCGAGCTTGACAAACTCGCCGGGCTCCGCTCGGTCTATGACGAGCCCCGACAAGCCATCAATCTCATCGTCCCGGATAATCTCCTGCTACCGGCCATTCTGGACGGGCGCGGCGATATCGCATTTGAAAAGCCGCGCTCCTCCGACTTTGGCATGCTCGTGAATTATCTCGGCTACGCCTCGGGTGATGCGAGCGGCGGGTCGAATGTGTTGAGCAATCGCTCGCTCTATCTCGACGGGCGGTTTTTCTCCCCCGTCGGAACCCTCCGGCAATCCGGCTTTATCGGCCAGACGCTCGCCAATGCCGCGGAAACGACCCGGCTCGATACGACCTTCAGCTACACGGATGTCGATCTCGCAACAACTTTTCAGGCCGGCGATGTGATTTCGGTGGGCGCACCTTGGGCGCGGCCGATCCGCCTGTTTGGCCTGCAAGGCGCAAGCAATTACGGCGTCCGCCCCGATATTGTGACAGCCGCGATCCCTTCGATTGACGGCTCCGCCGCCGCACCGACAACGCTGGATGTCTATGTCAACAACGTCAAAACCTATTCGCGGGATCTGCCTATAGGCCCCTACAGCCTCCAGAATATCCCCGGGCTCTATGGTTCGGGGCAGGCGGAAATCGTGACGCGCGATGCAACCGGGCGCGAAGTCCGCTCGCGGCTGCCCTTTTTCGCGACATCCTCGCTGCTCCGGCCCGGCATCATCGAATTCGGCGCGCAACTGGGCTTTGCCCGCTATTACTATGCGGTGTCGAATTTCACCTATGGCGACAAGCCGCTCGGGGTCGCCACTTTGCGCGGCGGCGTCACCGACGGGCTGACCTTGCAGGCCCATGCGGAAGGCGGTGCGGGCCTGACCAATCTCGGCGGCGGTGCATCGTTCAATTTCTTCAATCTCGGCACGATGACGCTGGCAGGGCAGGGCAGTTCCTACGAAAACAAGACCGGCTTTTTGCCCTATCTGTCCTTCGAGACAACGCTGGGTGTCTATCGTCTTTCGGGCAGCACACAACGCATTGTCGGCGATTACGAGGATCTCGTTTCCGCCACCGCCCGCCCCGCCGCCGCCTCGGGCTCGTTCGGTTTCTGGCAATGGGATCGCCCGCAGGATATCCTCATCTGGACTGAAGCCGATGCCCGCCGTGCGCGGCCGGCAAGAGGCGTTGACCGGATATCGATCGGCACAAGAGGCCCTTTCGATAATTCACAAATCGGCATCAATCTGGCGTCCGTCGAGCGCGAGCAGGAGGAGCCGTCGCGGATTGTCTCGGCGTTTTATTCACAAAATCTGACACGAACACTCTCGCTGTCCGTCAATGCCTTCGCCGATCTGGGAGAGAACCCGTCACAACTCGTCAGTATCGGCGTCTATGGCACATTTGAAGACTTCTCCGTCTCATCCACCGCCAGTCTCGACCGGAATGGTGGTGATGGTCGCTTCTCTCTCTTCAAGGGTGGCGGAAATGAGCCGGGCGCGGTCACTCTCCGGGCGGATGTCGCCTCGGATCGCAACAGCGCGGTCAAGGGCTATGCCTCGGCAGGTTACACCTCGACCTTTGCGCGACTGGGAGCTTCAACCGAAATGTCTAACGGCCGAAACTGGGTGAGCACCGAGATCGAGGGCTCCATTGCTGCAATCGGCACAAGCGTCGTGCTCGGCCGTCGCGTCAATGACGCCTTCGCCATCGTCAATGTCGGTCGCGCGGGCATTCCCGTCCAGCACCAGAACAGGGTGGTGGGAACGTCCGATTTTCTGGGCAATGTCCTCGTGCCCTCGCTCACGCCCTATCAAACCAACACCGTGTCGGTGGATGTGAACACGCTTCCGAATGATATTTTTCTCACCAAAACCGACGAGCGGGTCGTGCCGGCCTCTGGCTCAGGTGTGAGACTGAATTTTGCTCCGGGCCAGTCGGGACGTGCGGCGCTGGTGTCCCTTGTCGACGGGGCAGGTGCTCCGCTTGGCGTCGGATTGAGCGGCACTGTGGAGCGCACCGGCGAGGCGGTGATTGTCGGGCAGGATGGGCAGGTCTGGTCAACCGGCTTCTCGGATGGCGACAGCATCATCGTCAATCTGAACGACGCATCCTGCACTGCCCGCATCCAGCTTGGCGATGCCCCGAAAAAGGGCTTCATTGAAACAGTGGGGCCATTTACGTGCCAATAATCCGCAAATTATATCCCGTTCTGGCATTTCTGACAGTCTTTGCGGCGCTGGTTTCATTCCCGCAATCGGCATCCGCCCAAAGCTGCACGACGACTGTAACCGCCGTCTCGTTCGGCAATGCAGATGTCACGGCGGCTACGCCGACGGATACAACGGCGGAATTGAAAGTCTCGTGCAGCGGCTATGCTGCGGGGGCAACGCTGCTTGCGTGCCCGGCTCTGGGCGCGGGTTCGGGCGGGGTCGTGGCGGGGCGCAGGGCGATGCAACGTCTCTCCGGCAACGAGGTCTTGGACTTCGAGCTTTATTCTGATGGCGGGCGGGCGCAGGTCTGGGGCAGTACCGATGTTCCTCCGCAAGCCATCGCTATCAGCCCCTCCGGATCCGGCGAAGCCACGGCGACAATTTTTGCGCGCGTTTTCGGCGGTC
>CAMCXA010000077.1 GCA_945883115.1 Alsobacter soli | reverse complement strand
CGCGGTCGTCTACTGGCGAACAAAAAGCGTTGCTCGTCGGTTTGGTGCTGGCGCACGCGCAATTGGTCACCGATATGAGCGGTATCGCGCCGCTCGTATTGCTTGATGAAATCGCCGCCCATCTTGATCCGAGGCGGCGGAGCGCCTTGTTCGACACCTTGGCGGCCCTCGGCTCTCAGGTCTGGATGACAGGTGCGGATCGTGAAGCGTTTCGTGATTTGCCGTTCGGTGCGGAACAGTTTCACGTTCACGCAGGAACTGTTTTGCCGCTCGCCTGAGCGCGTGCTATCGAACCTCTCCCGCTTCCATTTGGACAAATCGATGACCTTTTCCGGCCTGCTTGTTTTTGCCATTGCCTATGCTGTCGCAGTCGCGACGCCCGGGCCGGGTGTTGCCGCTGTCCTAGCGCGGGCTTTGGCACGCGGATTTTCCGGCATGCCCGCCTTTATTCTCGGCTTTGTGATGGGTGATCTGGCACTGTTCACAATCGCCGCCGCAGGCCTTGCCGTGCTCGCACAGAGTTATGCGCCGCTCTTTCTCGCTGTCAAATATGCCGGAGCGCTCTATCTCCTCTATCTGGCCTGGCGTTTATGGAACTCGGCCCCCGAAGCTGAAACGATAGCGGCGGATGTTCCCTCCGAAAGCGGGTTCAGCCTGTTCATGACGAGCCTGACGCTGACACTCGGCAATCCGAAGCCGATCATCTTCTTCGTCGCGCTCCTGCCGACGATTGTCGATCTGAACACGCTCTCTTTGCTCGGATTTGCCGAGATTGCGGTGGTGATTGCCGTCATCATTTCCCTAACTTTATGGACCTACGCCTTCGCTGCCGCCCGCGCACGGAAGCTGTTTTCGAGTTCGAAAGCTCTCCGAAGAATTAATCGCGGGACTGGACTTGTTCTGGCCGGAACAGCAATTTTGATTGCTACACGCTGAAGCTCAAACGCGCTTGGGTTGCCGAACTCCGGCATCCGTCGAACGGGACGTCATTTTCCGAGGAATACGTGTTTTTTGGCCCGTTTAAGGGATGAATTTTTTTGGCGTCTGTGATAGAAAAATGAAGACGAATCAATACGTTCTGTTCTGTTGACCGAAAGCATCCGCAATGACTGAAACTGCCCGTCGCGCCGAAGCCGAAGCCGCCTACGGCGCTGAGTCGATCAAGGTCCTGAAAGGCCTCGATGCTGTCCGCAAACGCCCCGGAATGTATATCGGCGATACGGATGACGGCTCCGGCCTTCACCACATGGTCTATGAGGTTGTCGACAACGCAATTGACGAGGCTTTGGCAGGGTTTGCGGATCTCGTCACAGTCACGCTGAATGCCGATGGCTCCGTCACCGTCAGCGATAATGGGCGCGGCATCCCGACGGCAATCCATCCGTCAGAGGGTGTTTCAACGGCTGAAGTCATCATGACCCAACTGCATGCCGGCGGTAAATTCGACCAGAATTCCTATAAGGTTTCCGGCGGGTTGCACGGCGTCGGCGTGTCCGTTGTGAACGCCTTGTCGGAATGGCTCAAGCTCCGCATCTGGCGCGACGGGCAGGAGCACGCCATGAGCTTCACCCATGGCGTTGCCGATGCCCCTCTCGCCGAAGTCGGCCCCGGCGAAGGCCGCCACGGCACGGAAGTGACCTTCAAAGTCTCGCAAGAGACCTTCACCATGATCGAATATGACTATGGCACGCTTGAGCACAGGCTGCGCGAATTGGCGTTCCTGAATTCAGGCGTCCACATCATCCTCACCGATTTGCGCCATTCCGAGCCGCGCCGCGAGGACATGATGTATGAGGGCGGATTGATCGAATTCGCCCGCTATCTCGACCGCGCGAAATCCCCGCTCATCACCAATCCGATCTATGTCACGACGGAACGGGACGGCATCACGGTCGAAGCGGCCTTGTGGTGGAACGATTCCTATCACGAGAACGTGCTGTGCTTCACCAACAACATCCCGCAGCGCGATGGCGGAACCCATCTCGCTGGTTTCCGTGGCGCGCTGACTCGACAGGTGACCAGCTATGCCGAAACATCCGGCATCACCAAGAAAGAGAAAATTTCTCTCACCGGTGACGATACGCGCGAAGGCCTGACCGCGATTTTGTCGGTGAAAGTGCCTGATCCGAAATTCTCGTCGCAAACCAAGGACAAGCTTGTCTCGTCCGAAGTGCGCCCGGTCGTCGAAAGCGCGTTGGGCGAAGCCTTGGCGATATGGTTTGAAGAGCATCCCGCCGATGCGCGCACCGTTGTGGCGAAAGTCGTCGAAGCGGCTGCGGCACGTGAGGCGGCGCGCAAGGCTCGCGAATTGACGCGTCGCAAGGGTGCGCTTGATGTCGCAAATCTGCCCGGAAAACTCGCCGATTGCCAAGAGCGTGATCCGGCCAAGGCCGAAATCTTCATCGTCGAGGGTGACTCGGCAGGCGGCTCGGCAAAGCAGGGCCGTAACCGCGAATATCAGGCAGTGCTCCCCTTGCGCGGCAAAATCCTCAATGTTGAACGCGCGCGGTTTGACAAAATGCTCGGCTCGCAGGAAATCGGCACGCTGATCACGGCGCTCGGCACCGGCATCGGCAAGGACGAATTCAACTGCGACAAGCTGCGT
The DNA here is from genome assembly GCA_945883115.1 of Alsobacter soli. Lineage (GTDB taxonomy): Bacteria > Pseudomonadota > Alphaproteobacteria > Rhizobiales > Beijerinckiaceae > CAIUPE01. The sequence continues at coordinate 7,518 of CAMCXA010000077.1, read as the reverse complement.
TATCACAAAATCATCATCATGACGGACGCCGACGTCGACGGCTCCCACATCAGAACCTTGCTGCTCACCTTCTTCTTCCGCCAGATGCCGGAACTGATCGAACGCGGCCATCTCTTCATCGCCCAGCCGCCGCTTTACAAGGTCGCACGCGGAAAATCCCAGCAATATCTGAAGGATGAGCGCGCGCTCGAGGATTATCTGATCGATAACGGCATTGAAGGCATGATCCTCCGCCTCTCGACAGGCGAGGAGCGTTCGGGGCTCGATCTGAAGCGCCTCGTCGAGGAGGCACGGCTCGTCCGCAATGTGCTCGGCGGGCTCCATTCCCGCTATGACCGCCTCGTCGTCGAGCAGGCCGCGATTGCCGGCATGCTGCATCCCGTGTCCGATCCCGATGTAGCGCTGAAAGGCGCCGCAACGATTGTCGAGCGTCTCGATGCCGCCGCCGATGTGACCGAGCGCGGCTGGTCCGGTCAGGTGGTCGATGGCGGCCTGGTCTTCGAGCGGACGCTGCGTGGCGTTAAACACGTCGCAACACTCGATCAGGGCTTGCTCGGCTCGGCCGACGCCCGCAAGCTCGATGAACACGCCGCAAGCCTGCGCGAAGCCTATGGCGCGCCGGCCCAACTCGCCCGCAAGGGTGATGATGTCCAAGTCAACGGACCAACCGGCCTGTTCGAAGCGGTCATGGCAATCGGCCGCAAGGGTCTGTCGCTGCAGCGCTATAAAGGCCTCGGCGAAATGAACCCCGAGCAATTGTGGGAAACCACGCTCGACCGTAACGCAAGGTCGCTACTCCAGGTCCGCGTCAAGGAAGTCGCGGACGCCGATGATCTCTTCACCAAGCTGATGGGCGACGTCGTCGAACCCCGCCGCGACTTCATCCAGACCAACGCGTTGAATGTTTCAAATCTGGATGTGTGAGTAGCGTCGAGGCAGCAGACGTTGAGTGTATCCGTTATTGTAGTGCGTGTGTGTTTTGGGAAGTCTTCCGAGGCATGAGGCCATGCGATGAAAATACAAACACGGCGTATCAAGACATGGTCGCCCCTGAGTGAACCATGATCTCTCTTATTGAATCATGTGCAGATTTGATGTATAAACTGCGCATGATAAGGGAGTGATAAGTCATGAGCGTTCGCCTGAATGTTGTGTTGTCAGATGAGTTGAACCGTGAGATCGACAAGGCTGCGGTTGAAACGGAGTCGAATAAAAGCGAGATTTTCCGCAAAGCACTGCAGCTCTATTTGGCCGCGCGGAACGGTAAATTGCGAGGATTGAAGCTCGGTTTGGTCGAACCCACAACCGAAAAGCTGCAAACGGAAATCGTTGGCCTGTGAGTGTCATCGATCTCAATACCCCACCTCCAGATCATAATTTTTCGATCAAGGTCGAGCGTGTTGAAACGGCCGACGAACGCACCGTTCGTCTTTTTAAAGATCTTGTTTTATTTCTGACCGCCATTGCATTTGTCTCTCTCATTGCTTGGCTTTGCTTTCATGCGCTGCTCTCGGATGCGACATCGGCTGATGAAAAGAAATGGGCCATGTCGATTCTTTCCGCTGCTACCGGCGGGCTTATTGGCTATTTGATCCGGAAATAGTGTTGCTCCGTTGCGGCGCCCGATCACTTTTTTTCCTGACGGACTGGATTGATTGGGGTATCTAGGGGCCGGAACAACCGCTGGATACGCCATGAAATCGCCGCCCCCCTCCGCTTTCGCCTCGCGTGATTACCGCGTGTTCTTCGCGTCGCGCGTGCTGTCGGCGCTTGGCCACCAGATGGAAGTCGTCGCGCTCGGCTGGCTTGCCTATTCGCTAACGCAGAGCGCGTTTGCATTGGGTCTGATCGGGTTGGCCTCGTTTCTTCCCGTTTTGCTGATGGCGCTTGTCAGCGGTCATGTCGCAGACCGCTTTGATCGTCGCTTGATCGCGATCATCTGTTACGGCGTCATTGCCCTTGTGTCCGCCGGTTTGCTTGCCTGCGCATTGATCGGCGCGTCGGCGCTGTATGCGATTTATGCCCTCACAATCCTGCTCGGCGTCGCGCGTTCCTTCTCGAACCCGGCAACGCAAGCGCTTATGCCGACGCTCGTTCCGCGCGAGGCTCTCGGCAATGCGATTTCGTGGAGCACATCCGCTTGGCAGACGGCATCGATTGTCGGCCCGGCACTTGGCGGGCTTCTCTATGTTTTCGGTCCTGCCGTGGTCTTTGCCTCGGCCGGCTTGATGTTCATCGCATCGGCTCTGTGCATCGCGGCCATCAAAGCGCGCCGCATCCAGCAGCATCGCGAACCTGCAACTCTGTCAACCGCCTTGGCCGGCATCCGCTTCATTCGGGAAAAGCCCGTTATCCTCGGAGCTATTTCGCTTGATCTCTTCGCTGTTCTTCTCGGCGGCGCCACCGCGCTGCTTCCCATATACGCACATGATATTCTCATGACGGGCCCGTGGGGCCTCGGCCTGCTCAGAAGTATGTTGTCGGTTGGTGCCATCATCATGGCGGTCATTCTCGCGCGCTGGCCTTTGCAACGGAAAGCCGGACCGAAAATGTTGATATCGGTCGCCATTTTTGGCCTCGCCATCATCGTCTTCGGAATTTCCACTAATCTCTATCTCTCGCTCGCCGCCCTCTTCGTCATGGGCGCGTCAGATATGGTGAGCGTCTATGTCCGCCAGACACTCGTTCAATCCGAAACACCGGATGCGATGCGCGGGCGCGTATCCGCCGTCAGCACTGTCTTTATCGGTGCGTCGAACGAACTGGGCGAGTTCGAAAGCGGCATGATGGCCGCAGTACTCGGCACCGTCCCCGCTGTCGTTGTCGGCGGCATCGGCACCTTGCTCGTCGTGGCACTCTGGACCCGCTTTTTTCCTGCCTTGAGCAAACGCGACCATCTGATTCAAGACTGATCGGCATTTTTCAAAAAATGCGTGTAGAGGATCAATCCGTTTTTCGGCGTGGTCTTACCCCGCGAACCGGCGGTGCCCCGCCACCGACCGCTTCCTGAAGATCACGACGGAGCTGATCGCGCTGTTCATGAATGGAGCCGATCACGAGCCCAACCGGAACACCGAGCGCAACAAGGCTCGCCTCGGAAAGCTGCAAACTTGCTTCGATTGTTTCAGGCACAGCATCCGTCGCGCCGAGTCTGTAAAGCCGCTTGGCATGTGCCGCATCCCGAGCACGCGCAATAATCGGGATATCCGGACGCACACTTCGGACAGCCGCAATCACGGCGTCGGTATCCGCGGGCGAGTTGACGGTCACGATCACGGCGGGAGCACGGTCGATGCCGCATGTCTTGAGAAAGGGCACTTGACGCGCATCGCCATAATAAACGTTTCGACCATTCTTGCGTAAGCCGGAAACAATGCTGGGATCCCGATCGGTGATCAGATGCGACATACCGTGCTGCGCCAACATATCCGCCACAAGGCGTCCGACCCGCCCACCGCCGACAATAATGGCAGACGGCATTTCCGATGCGTGATCCTCGGGTGTGACCGGGAGAGTGTCGAGCTTCGAGAGGCCTCGCTTCGAGATCAAACGACCAAGGCGGCCCGAAAGCGGAATCAGAGCCATGCTGACGGCAACAATCGTCAAGAGATCGGCACTATTTTGCGGCGTGATCAATCCCTCGGATGTCGCGAGAGCGAGAACGATAAAGGCAAATTCACCCGCTGAACCGATCAAAAGTCCGGTTTCGATGGCCGCACTCCATGACAGTCCTAATAACCGCACAAGTGGAACAAGCGTGATCGTCTTGACAATAACAAGGCCGAGCACAGCCGTGATCACAAAAATCGGATTGATAATCAATTCGAGGGCGTTGATCTGGGTGCCGATGGTGATGAAAAAGACTCCGAGAAGAAGCCCTTTGAACGGACTGATCAGACTTTCAATCGCCGCCTTGTATTCGGTATCCGCAAGAAGAAGCCCGGCGACAAAGCTGCCAAGTGCCATTGACAGGCCCGACCATGCAGCGAGAATACCCGATCCGATAATGATCAACAGGACGGCCGCAAGGAACAATTCCGGACTGTCGAGCGACGCGACATAGCGTAAAACCGGACGGAGAACACGCCGCCCGATCAGCGTAATGGCCGCAATCATTGCGACACCCGAAGCGATAGCAAGCAGGACGTCGCTTGAAACGGTTCCCCCCGACTGCGGCGCCAACAGGGTCACACCGACAAGGATCGGAATGACTGACAAGTCCTGAAACAGCAGAATGGAAAAACTGGCGCGGCCTGCAGAAGAGGAAAGCCGGTTTTTCCGCGCAAGCACTTCAACAACGATGGCAGTAGACGAAAGCGCAAGGCTCGCACCGACGAGAACTGCCGCGCCCGCATCGAAACCCATCAGGTAGACAATCCCCGCAATGACCGATGTGGCACTGACCAGCTGCAAACTGCCGAGGCCGAAAACGAGTTTGCGGAGCGTGAACAATCTCTGGAAGGAAAGCTCCAGACCAATAATGAACATCAAAAAGACAATGCCGAGTTCGGCAATCGTCGACAGTCCGGTATTATCGGAAATTGTGACCATCTGAAGCCACGGATGGTTCGCAACAAGCGTTCCGAGGCCGAAAGGGCCCAGAATGGCACCCGCGGCAAGATAGCCGACAATCGGCGAAATCCGCAGACGCTGCATTGCAGGAATAATCAGCCCTGCGGTCCCGAGGACAATCAAGGTCTCCTTGTAGGTTGCAAAGTCGACGGCTCCGCTCATAGCAACTCGCTTTGTTCAAGCTGTGCTCTCGGCAACAACTCCGTCACAACGCCCGTATTTTCCGGCTCAAGTTCCATCGAGGTGATCTTTTCACCGCGCCGGGCAACCTTGTCGGCAGACGTCGTGATATAGACGATATCCTCCTGCGCCTGCCGGAAATGCGTGTCGAGTTTTGTCACGCGATCCCTTAACCGGTTAACGTCGTCGAGAATTTTCCCCACCTCCATCTGCACCAGATGCGCCTGCTCGCGCATCTGTGAATCCCGCACGATCACCTGCAGCATTTGCACCGCCATCATCAGAAGCGACGGCGAAACGATCATGATCCGCGCCCGCTGCGCCTTCTGGATCACATCATCAAAAAATTCGTGCAGATCCGCATAAATCGACTCGGAGGGTACGAACATCACCGCGATTTCCTGCGTCACGCCGCGCACAATATATTTGTCGGCAATGTCTTTGAGATGCGTGCCGATATCGCCGCGCACCCGCACCATGGCGAGCTTTTTCGCCTCGTCATTCTGCGCCTCGCGAAAAGCCGTCACGCTTTCAAGCGGAAATTTTGCGTCAATGACGAGCGGGCGGGGATCATTCGGCAACCGGATGATGCAATCGGGCCGCTTGCCGCCGGGCAATGTCGCCTGAAACTCGTAGGAATTCGGCGGCAGCGCATCGCGGATCACCGCCTCCATCCGGCCTTGCCCGAATGCGCCACGGGTCTGCTTGTTTGACAACACATCTTTGAGCGTCAGAACTTCGCTTGTCAGCGAGGTAAGATTTTTCTGTGCGGCGTCAATTACGGCAAGCCGTTCGTTCAGCTTGCTGAGATTTTCCGTCGTTTCTTTCACGTTCTCCTTGAGCCCGTCGCCGACGCGGTTTTGCAGGGAATCAAGCCGTTCGGTTAAGAGCCGCGCAAGGTCACCCTGCCGCTGCCCGAAACTCTCGGTCATGGTCTGCATCCGGCCCGCTGCCTCGGCTTGCAAACGTTGCAAGGCCGCCATTTGCTCGTCGAGCTGCCGCTGCCGCTCGATCTGGCTTGCCGCTTCCAGCATCTTTTCGCGGCTCATGCGGATCGAGTTGATCCCGAGCCAGCCAAGCAACACCACAATGGCCAGTCCCAAGACCAGAAACATCCATTCATTCGCCATTGCCAAGCTCTCCGCCGCCCGTTTCAGCCCGAAAAATCATAACAGGATTCGCAATTAAAACTAGAACGAACGCGGAACGATTTGACTGTAGCCTGATGAATCACTATCTCCCCTCCATCATGAGTATAAGAACGATCATTTCGCTGCCTGATCCTCTGCTCCGGAAAGTCTCCACGCCCCTCACAAACATTGACGGGGCAACGAAGGCGCTTGCCTTGGATATGCTCGAAACCATGTATGACGCGCCCGGCATCGGGCTTGCCGCCGTGCAGATCGGCATCACACAGCGCATTGTCACCGTTGATCTCGCCCGGGGCGATGATCCGAAGGATCCGCATATCTTCATCAATCCGGAGATCATCTGGACGTCGGATGACATGAACGAATACGAGGAAGGCTGCCTCTCGATCCCGGATTACCATGAAATCGTCGTCCGCCCGAGCAAAGTAGGTGTGCGTTGGCTCGATCTCGACGGCAACCCGACCGAGCGTGAACTCGATGGCCTTTTCGCCACCTGTATCCAGCACGAGATCGACCATCTTAACGGCAAACTGTTCATCGATCATTTGTCGCGTCTGAAGCGCGAACGTGTCATCAAGAAGTTCACCAAGCAGGCCCGTCGCGAGCTCGACGAGTGACCACGCATCAGGCATTGATCGGGAGGAATGAATGAGCCTCCGCACTATCTTCATGGGGACGCCGGATTTTGCCGTCCCCACTTTGTCCGCTCTTCTGGGGCATGGGCACGAGATCGTAGCCTGCTATTCGCGGGCTCCGGCACCTGCCGGGCGCGGTATGGCGCTGCGCCTGTCACCGGTCCATCAGGCGGCTGAACGTTTCGGCATTCCCGTCCTGACCCCGTCGACACTCCGGACACCGGAGGCACTCGACGAATTCCGCTCCTATCAGGCCGATGTCGCGATTGTCGTGGCTTACGGCATGCTTTTGCCAAAGGATATTCTGGATGTGCCGCCGCTCGGCTGCCTCAATCTCCACGCTTCGCTCCTGCCGCGCTGGCGCGGTGCCGCCCCGATCCAGCGGGCGATCATGGCGGGCGATCCCGAAACCGGCGTCGCCGTCATGAAAATGGCGGAAGGGCTTGATACCGGCCCTGTCGGCATGGTCGAGCGTCTGGTCATTGACCCTGAACTTAATTCCGGCGAAGCGCATGAAATCCTCGCCCGTCTCGGTGCCGATCTCATGGTGCGGGCACTCGCGGCGCTCGGGCGCGGTGGCCTGTCCTTTCGCGAGCAAAGCACCGAGGGCGTCACCTATGCCCGCAAAATCTCGAATGACGAGTGCAAGATCGACTGGTTGGCCTCTGCGCAAACGATCCACGATCACATTCGTGGCCTCGCACCCTTTCCCGGTGCCTACACCATGATCGACCTCGGAAAAGGCCCCGAACGGGTCAAGATTCTACGTGCGACCATAACAGAAGGCGCGGGCGCGCCCGGCCAAATACTCGATGACGCCTTGACGATCGCCTGCGGCAACGGCGCACTCCGCTTGCTCGATTTGCAGCGCGCCGGAGCCAAGGCGCTCCCCGTCGACCTGTTTCTGCGCGGCGTCTCTCTGCCTGCCGGTCAGCGGATCGGCTGATGGCACGGTTCAAACTGATCATCGAATATGACGG
>CAMCXA010000076.1 GCA_945883115.1 Alsobacter soli | reverse complement strand
AGTTAAAAGTATTTTCAAATATAGCGAATACAAAGACATTATTGATGGTAAGATATACTGCGGAACAATTATTAGTCCGGATAAAATTTATGACAATAAAAAACAGTTTATAGATTATTTATTTATAACAAAGCAAGACGATTATAAATTTACTATCAGCGTTAAATCTGAACCAAGCCAACTATTTTTTAATTTATTGAGTAATTTAACAAAATTAGGTTCTGGAGATCTGAACAAAGAGATTTTAGTTGAATACCGTTTTGACCAATTAAACGGCCTTTCCGAAAAATGGTTTATTTCGTCAAGTCAAAAATCAATCGAAAGACCAATGAGTTATGATTTTATCAATAGCTTGATTGAGGCAAATACTCTTCTCATTCGAACCTTTGATGCAATGGGCAACCAACAAGTTTCTAAATTTTCATTCGGCTATGACAGGTCTGCTATACTTCAAACGATAAATAATTGTGCATCGATAGAAGATCTCAAAAAGCCGGATATTTTTAAAAAATTAGACTTAAGTCTGGAAGAAAAATTCAAAATTCAATCGAATAAAGACAAATCACTTTCTAAAAATAGCATCTCAAATTTTGAAAACAATCTGCTTGAGGCAATGAAAGTTGCGGAAGAAGCAGCACAGAGAAAAGCTATTGAAGAGGCTAATCGGGAAGCAATCGTGGAGATTGAAGCGACATTGCGGAAAGAAATCGAGGAAAAAATTGCAGAACGATTAATTATAGCGGAAATGCGTGTCAGATTTTTAAAAGAAAGGTTGATAACCAGAGAATGTAAACCATTGGAACGAGGAGAGTTAGTCAGATTGCACGTGAATAGGCTTTCGATTTTGCCGGATACAAAACAGTTAATCGACGCGGTAGACAAATATTTTGAGCCAATCCTCCAGGCTGAGGAATTACCAGACGCTCAGTTATCAACTGAAGAAGAGTTAATCATTAACGAGGTTGACAAATATTTGGGACCAATTGTTCAGGTGCAACAAAATGATAAACAACACGATAAAGTTGAAGAGACAGCAGAGGAAAATATCGCACGATCGAAAACAGTAAATAACGCCCTCCAAAAAATGCTTCATACAGAGGATGAAGTTTATTTTTTGGAAGGAAATATTGCGACATGCAAGGAGGAAAAAATAAAGGCCGAGCAAAAACCGGAATTAAAAGTCAAAGTAGCTGAATTGACAGGCAAAGCACTTGAGATTTCGGAAATGGAAGGGACTCCCAAAGCACTTCACCAACAAAATTGCGAATTCGTTTACCAACGTGCCTATCCAAACCGTCTTTATGACCGTGGAAAATCGTGTCGATGATCCCTTTATACCCATCTTATTACCCGAATGCGTGGAGCAGAATTGGCGGGAAATGATAGAAGCGGTTTGGTGTAATTGAACAGTCTGGTGAGTTGGAATAATTGGCCAACTGATGGAGTTCGGTTGTAATTATTGACTGGAACCTACTGTCTCGCCCGATTAAGTTCTAGAGTAGCTTTTTCCTCTCTTATGAGGTTTGCTGTTTCAATCGATACTACCCGACGGCCGATGGGAAACAGTGACAGTGCGGCAAGCTTGAAAGCTTGTAAACCTAATGGGATACCGACTATTGTGATCCAGAACGACAATCCAATTATTAAATATACACAAAAAAGCACGATCCCAAAAGTGAACAACCATAGAAAATTCATTACCGTGCCAACAGTACCAATCAATAATCTATGGGTTGTGGGTTCAATTTGATCAAGATCGCGGACGTATACTACGTCCTTGCCAAATGGAAACGCGGATAACTTCGCCAGTTCGAGAGCCGCTCTTGAAAAAGGTAACCCCACGATCGAAATCGCAAAAATAAACGCACCGATGAGCCAAATGGCCGAGGTTAGCCATCCTACAAGAACGAACCAGATTGTATTGCCCACGAAACGCATAAAAAAACTTTCAAAAAATTAAACGAAGATCTGTTCGCTCTGGAAGGCCTTTGAGGAATTAAGCTTTTCAGGCCAATTTAATGGCAAGTTTTACATAAAGCGTATGCTTTTCCAAGCATCGTCTAGTGCCTTTCTAAGGTGCGTTGCTTTGCAACCGTTATGGCGTCCCGAATTACGGCCTAATTGCCGCCAGCGTGGCTCTCAAGCGGTTTAAGAGCCATCCGAGGAGACGATGTTAATATCCATAATTCATAAATTTCTACGTCTAAAATTCGCAGACGATAAGAAAAACAAGACATAACCAGATGCAGAAATTAGGGATAAAATTAGGGATTTTAGAGTCTTAGGTAAATTTAATCGTTTTATATCAATAATTTATCGAGTCATGCTGGCGGAGAGGGTGGGATTCGAACCCACGGAGCCGGATTAGGGCTCGCTCAGTTAGCAACCGAGTGCTTTCGGCCTCTCAGCCACCTCTCCACACCTCTCGTTTAGCGTGAAGCACGCCTGATTGGCAAGTGCTTCGCGCTTTCCTTTGAAACGGCAGGGCAAGTTTGTTGGGGGCAAGCGAAACCTGATCAGGAAACGAGCTGTGTGAGAAGCCATTGCCGCGCCTCGCGCTGGGCGCGGGCGATCTCGTCTGCTGTCATTTCCGCGGCGAGTTCCTGCCGCAGGCGGACGGCTTCAACATTTCCGCGCGCGGCTGCAATGTTGAACCATTTATGGGCGGTGACGCGATCGGGCGCCCCTTCCCTGCCGGCTGCGGCATCGATCCCGAGATCGGTAAATACGTCGCGCGGCCACTCTGGTGCGGACGCGGAAACATTCACTTCCATCGTCTGTTGCATGTCTTTCTCCTTGCGTGCCGCTGCTGTTCTGGCAATGGCTGATGACCCTTTGATGAAACCGCTTCCGGTTCCGGTGATGGGGGCATCAAAGCGCAAGAGGTTAAAGACGGTGCTAAGATTCAGGCTGAATCGGAGGCAATAAAATCAGGTCGGATTTGAGTGAAATTATAAGAATTTACTTAAAAATGCTCAAAAAACCGGTAATTTTGCACAAAAATGATTAAATAATCACAATTTTGCATCAAATCCCGCGCGCAGCAGCAAGAGATTTTTGACTCTGTCTCAAGGTCTTCTCCGGGAAGAATACCACCCGCCGCAGGGAAGCGGGTGGCATCAGTGTTGTCAGCGGGCCTTCTGGCCGAAGAGGACGGCTTGCGCGGCTTTGTCTTCCGCGAGATTGAGCGTTTCCCGCTCCTCGCCCTTTGCGGCAATGCCGGCCTGGACGGCAGGCCGCGCCATCAACGTGTCAAACCAGCGCTTGAGATGCGGAAAATCCTCCAGCTTCTGGCCAAGCCGCTCATAGCCCTTCACCCACCCGATTGACGCCATATCGGCGATTGAATAGTCGCCGGCGAGGTATTCATGATTGGCCAGTTGACGATCCATCACGCCATAGAGGCGGTTGACCTCGTTGGTGTAGCGGTTAATGCCGTATTCCACTTTCTCCGGCGCATAGATGCGGAAATGATTCGCTTGGCCGGACATCGGGCCGAGGCCGCCCACCTGCCAGAACAGCCACTCTTCCACAGTCACGCGCTTGCGCTCGTCTGTCGGGTAGAATTTGCCCGTCTTGCGGCCGAGATAGTGCAAAATCGCGCCCGACTCGAAAACCGAGATCGGCGAGCCGCCCGGCCCGTCAGGGTCGACAATGGCGGGAATGCGGTTATTCGGCGAAATCGCGAGAAATTCGGGCTTGAATTGGTCGCCCTTGCCGATATTCACCGTGTGGATTTTATAGGGAAGCCCGCACTCCTCGAGCATGATGGTGATTTTCCAGCCATTTGGCGTGGGCCAGTAATAGAGATCAATCGGGCGGGATGGGGCTTGTGACATGGGCGTTCTTTCATCGGGATATGTGCGGAGAATACTGGTCACGGAATTAGCACAATTATGGTCTAACGAAATTGAAAATAGAAGTTCCGGATCGAAAATTGCGGGTAGAAGCACTTCGTTTCCGGTGTATGAGAAGCTGATAAGCGGATTGATAAGCGGAGAGATGCGTGGTCCTGCCTGATTTTGCCCAGAACATTGTCGATTTCATCATGGTCCATCAGGAATGGGCGGTGCCTTTGGTGTTTCTGCTCGCTTTTGCCGAATCGCTCGCCTTTATTTCACTGCTGTTTCCCGCAACTGTGATCCTTTGGGGTGTCGGCGCGATGATCGGGATTTCAGGCATCACCTTCTGGCCGATCTGGCTGGCGGCAGCGCTCGGCGCGGGGCTTGGCGATACAGTGTCCTATTGGCTCGGCTATCATTACCACAACCAGATTGCGCGCATGTGGCCCTTGAGCCGGACGCCGGATTTGCTGCCGCGCGCGCATCGCCTGTTCGAGCGCTGGGGGATTTTCGCGGTGTTTTTTGGCCGCTTCATCGGGCCGCTCAGGGCCGTCGTGCCGCTGGTGGCGGGCACAGCCACCATGCCGCTGATCCCGTTCCAGATGGCGAACTGGCTATCAGCCACAGCCTGGGGCGCCGTCACCCTCGCCCCGGGCGCGTTTGGTGCTGATCTTGTCGGGGAATGGTTGAAGTGACGCGCTGACGCCCTTCACCCAGCGCCCCTCAAATCCCGAGCTTCGCCTTCAGCAGATCATTGACCGCCTGCGGGTTGGCCTTGCCGCCCGTTTCTTTCATGACCATGCCGACGAACCAGCCGATCATGGTCGGCTTGGCCTGCGCCTGGGCCACTTTGTCGGGGTTGGCGGCGATCACTGCGTCAATGGCCTTCTCGATTGCGCCCGTATCGGTCACCTGCTTCATGCCGCGCGCTTCGACGACGCTGCGCGGATCGCCGCCCTCGGTCCAGATGATCTCGAACAGGTCTTTGGCGAGTTTGCCGGAAATCACGTTCTCGCTAATCAGATCGACAATCGCGCCGAGTTGGGCTGCAGACATCGGCGAGGTGGAGACCGTCTTGCCTTCCTTGTTCAGGCGGCCGAAAAGCTCGTTGATCACCCAATTGGCGGCCGCCTTGCCGTCGCGGCCCTTGGCGACTGCCTCGTAATAATCGGCCTGGTCCTGCTCCGCGATCAGCACGCCCGCATCATAGGGGGTGAGGCCGTATTCTTTGATGAAGCGGGCCTTTTTGTCGTCGGGCAATTCCGGCAAATGGCGCGCGAGTTCGTCGACATAGGCTTGGGTGAATTCGAGCGGCAAAAGGTCAGGATCGGGGAAATAGCGGTAATCATGCGCTTCTTCCTTCGAGCGCATCGAGCGTGTCTCGCCCTTGGTCGGATCGTAAAGCCGCGTCTCCTGCGTGATCGAGCCGCCATCCTCCAGAATGCCGATCTGGCGGCGCGCCTCGTATTCGATTGCCTGCCCCATGAAGCGGATGGAGTTCACATTCTTGATTTCGCAGCGTGTGCCGAAGCCTTCGCCGGGGCGACGCACCGAGACATTCACATCGGCACGCAGGGAGCCTTCATCCATATTGCCGTCGCACGTGCCCAAATACCGCAAAATGGTGCGGAGTTTCGTCACATAGGCGCGCGCTTCTTCCGACGAGCGCATATCGGGCTTCGAGACGATTTCCATCAGGGCCACGCCCGAACGGTTCAGATCGACGAAGCTCATGGTCGGTGATTGGTCGTGCAGCGATTTGCCAGCATCCTGCTCGAGATGCAGACGCTCAATACCCACGGTGATCTGACCGCCACTCTCCGGCAGGTCGACGATCACCTCGCCCTCGCCCACGATCGGGCTTTTGAACTGGCTGATCTGGTAGCCCTGCGGCAAATCGGGGTAAAAATAATTCTTGCGGTCGAACACCGAGCGAAGATTGATTTGCGCCTTGAGCCCGAGGCCCGTGCGGACGGCTTGGGCCACGCATTCCTCGTTGATCACCGGGAGCATGCCGGGCATGGCGGCATCGACCAGCGAGACATGGCTATTCGGCTCGCCGCCATATTCAGCCGACGCGCCGGAAAAAAGCTTGGCCTTGGAGGTTACCTGCGCATGAATTTCAAGCCCGACAATGATTTCCCAATCGCCCGTTGCGCCCTTGATGAGCTTTTTGGGATCGAGCGTTCTCGTATCAATGATCGCGTTCATGGTTTGATGCCTGACTTGCGTTGGATAGCTGTCTTTTGTGCCGCATCGGCGCGGACGTCAAGACCCGGCACGGCTTTACGGAACATTGACGGCATTGTAATATCCGGCAGTTCGAGACTGTAGGGAAGTGTCCCGCCATGAATATCCAGTCACAGCCCCGCTTCGACAAAAGCACGTTTTTCAGCTGGGTCGCCCATCAGGAGCGCCGGTTCGAGCTTGTTGGTGGAAAAGCCATGATGCTTCCTTATGTTTCAATCAATCACATGCGCGTTTGTACGAGCACACTGATCACGCTTCAGAGTGCGCTCGACCCGATGAAATTCGATGTGATGCTCGGTGATTTTGCCGTTGAAACAGGCGCCAATTCGGTCCGGTTCGCCGATGTCATGGTGGCGCCGCGCCTTTCCAACCCGGAAGAGCGGGTGACGGCGGATGCCCTGCTCCTCGTTGAAGTCCTGTCACCCTCGACAGCGGCGACCGATTTCGGCGACAAGGTGCGGGAATATCTCGCTTTGCCGACGCTCGGCACCTATCTGATCTGCGCGCAGGACGCCCGAAGGGTCTGGGTCTGGACGCGGGGAGAAACCGGCTGGCCCGAGCAACCCGAGGTCGTTGAGGATCCGGCGGCGTCAATCCGCATTCCCGCTCTCGATCTGAGCCTCACACTGGAGGCGATCTACCGGTACGTCGATCTCTGATTCGTGCCGCCAAATATCCCGCAATACTCCAGCCAAAACCGGCAAATATGCGGAAAAAAGCGTGTGCCCCGCCAAATTCATAGCCGCCATCGAACCAGCTGAGCCCGACCTGTCGCACGATAAAGGCGACCACGGTTCCGGCCAGCCCCGCCGCGAGCCCGGCAATGATCAATTTACCCGCCTGATCCGCCTTCCAGCCGACAAAAAGCCCGATCAGGATCACGACCGGATCGAGAAACGCCTCGACGATCAGCCAATGAAAGGGCTGCAAATCAACCAGAACCTTTTCCCAAAGCGGCATTTAATCATTCCCCGTTGATGTGATGCGATCAGCCTGCACCCGATTTTGATCCATCAGCTTCTGTTCATACGCGATGCTCATACCGACGAGGGTGCGCCATAATGCCTCGAAGAATTCAGGGTCGGCGTTGTTGCTCTCCGCAAGCCGCCGAACATTCGCAATTACCTCCTCGACACGCGCAGGGATAAAGGCCGGCATGTCGTGCATATGCTTGATCTCTGCTGCGCGGCCGACATACCCCAAGCGCCGGGCGAGCAAAGCGACAAGTTCCCGATCAAGCGCGTCGATTTCAACCCGGACATCCGACATGTTGTCGCATGACGCAGGCGCTTTCATCAGACCCACCAGCGCTTCGGCAATGTCGTCCGGCCTGCTGCCTGTTCGATCACTTCGCCGAGCGAGAACAGCGTTTCCTCGTCAAAGGCTCGGCCGATCAATTGCAAGCCAAGTGGCAAGCCCTCCGCTGAAACACCTGCAGGCACCGCCAGACCTGGCAGACCTGCCATGTTCACCGTCACGGTGAAAATGTCGTTGAGATACATTTCAACCGGATCCGCCCCGCTCTTCTCGCCGATGCCGAAAGCGGGCGAGGGTGTTGCGGGTGTCAGGATCGCATCAACGCCGCTGGCATAAGCGTCCTCGAAATCCTTTTTGATCAGCGTGCGGATTTTCTGGGCGCGGACATAATAGGCGTCATAATAGCCAGCCGAGAGCACATAGGTGCCGATCATGATGCGGCGACGCACTTCGGCGCCAAAACCGGCAGCCCGGGTTTTCTCATACATATCGGTAATGTCTTTGCCCTGAACGCGGATGCCGTATCGTACGCCGTCATAGCGGGCGAGATTCGACGAGGCTTCGGCAGGGGCCACGATATAATAGGCTGGCAGTGCGTATTTCGTATGTGGCAGCGAAACGTCAACGATTTTTGCACCCGCATCTTTGAGCCATTGCGCGCCCTTGCTCCACAGGGTTTCGATCTCGGAGGACATGCCGTCGACGCGATATTCCTTCGGAATGCCGATGGTCATGCCCTTCACGGATTTGCCGATGGCTGCTTCATAATCGGGCACAGGCAAATCAACCGAGGTCGTATCCTTCGGGTCATGTCCGGCCATGGAGGTCAGCAAAATCGCATTGTCGCGCACGGTGCGGGCAATCGGACCGGCCTGATCAAGCGAGGAGGCGAAGGCGACAATTCCCCAGCGAGAACAGCGTCCATAGGTCGGCTTGATGCCAACCGTGCCGGTAAACGCCGCCGGCTGGCGGATCGAGCCGCCCGTATCGGTGGCCGTCGCGCCAAGGCACAGGCCTGCCGCAACCGCCGATGCGGAGCCGCCCGACGAGCCGCCCGGAACCAACAAGCCCTTTTTGTCCCCCGACAAGGCCGCTTTCGCTTTTTCAGGCGACCAGTTTGGTGGCGCCCATGGCGACACGACCGGGCCGAAACTGGAGGTTTCGTTCGACGACCCCATGGCGAATTCATCATTATTGAGTTTGCCAAGCATCACCGCGCCGTCGCGCCAGAGATTGCTCGTAACCGTTGATTCGTAATCGGGGACAAAATTGCCGAGAATGTTCGAGCACGCGGTGGTGCGAACCCCTTTCGTGGCATAGAGATCCTTGATGCCGAGCGGAATTCCCTCAAGCGGCCCCGCAGTTCCTGCTGCAATCTTTTTGTCCGATTGCGCGGCCATCGCACGGGCCTGATCCGGCGTCTCCAGCACATAGGCATTGAGCGGCGCGGCAGCACTGACCGCCGCGACATGCGCGTCCGTCAATTCGACGGCGGTGATTTTTTTTGCCTTCAGCGCATCGCGCGCATCGGCAAGGGTCATGTGGGTGAGATCATTCATCGTCTGCGGCCTATTCGACAACTTTGGGGACGAGGAAGAAATGGTCCTCGGTCAGCGGCGCATTGCCTACAATCCGTTCGGCGTAATAACCGTCCGTCACTTCATCGACGCGCTTTTTCATCACCATCGGGGTCACCGACGTCATCGGCTCGACACCCGAAACATCGACCTCGTTCAACTGCTCGACAAAGGCAAGCATCGCGTTGAGCTCGCCTTGCAAATGGGGCACTTCAGCGTCGGTAACGGCGATGCGCGCGAGGCGTGCGATCTTCCGAACGGTAGACTGGTCGACAGACATGGATTCTCCGGACATTCACAATCAAAAGGCGTGCACGCGCTATAGCACCGTGGCGGGAAGCGCGGCAACTTCCCTTTCACGGAAATAGCATGGCTTCCTCGCTCCTGAAGTGCTAGTCGAAGGCCATGGCGAGTGAATTACAGACAATTGAGACAATTTCAGGACTGGCACCGGGCGGCCGGCTCATGGGGCTTGATCTCGGAACAAAGACAATCGGCATCGCGCTGTCGGATACGGGACGCCAGATCGCCTCCCCGCTAGAAACGATTCGGCGCGAAAAGTTCACGAATGATGCCAAGCGCCTGCTGGATCTCGCAACAAAACATGGCGTCGTCGCCCTGATCCTCGGCCTGCCGCTCAATATGGATGGCTCCGAGGGACCGCGCGTTCAGGCTACGCGCGCCTTTGTCCGCAACCTTGCCCAAAAGACCGATCTCCCCATTTTGTACTGGGATGAACGGCTCTCGACAGCCGCCGTGACACGCACGCTGATCGATGCAGATGCCTCGCGCGCACGCCGCGCGGAGCTCGTCGACAAGCTGGCCGCGGCCTATATTCTCCAAGGCGTGCTCGACAGGATTTCAGCTCTTGCCCGTTCGGATGCCATGAAAGCTGAACGCTCCGAGTAAATTGACGCCATACGGGTTTTTCGATGCCGAACACGCTGAATAGTCTGCTGCCAATCTTTCTGATGATCCTGATCGGATGGGGTTTACGGGCAAGCGGCACCATCAAGGCGGAAAGCTGGGACGGGTTCGAAAAAGTCACCTATCTTGTGCTGTTTCCGGCGATGATCGTAACCACTATGGCTCAAGCCGATTTGAGCAAGGCGCCCATTCTTGAGATGGGCAGCGCGCTTGTGCTTGCCATTCTGACTGTTTCCGCTTTGCTCATCACCATCAGGCCTTGGCTCGGTCAGAGGTTTGGACTTTCGGGGCCTTCCTTTACGTCGGTTTTCCAGGGCTCGACCCGCTGGAATTCCTTTGTCGCCCTCGCCATTGCAACCGAGCTTTACGGCAAGCCCGGCGCGACACTCTGTGCCATTGCGATCGCTGCCATGATCCCGCTGGTCAATGTTCTGGCGGTCAGCGTGTTGACGCGGCACGCATCTGCACACCCTATGCGGGCAAAGCCGTTCATCCTCTCGCTCCTGCGCAATCCGTTCATTCTCGCATCGATCATCGGCGTTTGCCTCAATCCGGTGAGCCACTGGGTACCCGTGCCGGTTGTAA
>CAMCXA010000075.1 GCA_945883115.1 Alsobacter soli | reverse complement strand
ATGCGGAAATCTGATATCGTTCTTCTCGGCTGAGATGGTGATAGGTCATCGTGCTTCTTCGACTGCCAGGTCAAGGGGACCAAGAGCTTAACGCAATCTCAGCCACCTCAACAGGTTAAAGAAAGTTGCACTTCGTGTGTGAATCTGGGAATTAATCCATGATGATGGCTGGTCAGATAAAGAGTTACTGTTCTATGCTGGATCATTGGCACAGGCCTCTCACCACGTCGTTGCAAAGTCTCTTGCTGACGCCGCGACCAACAAAAAGATCGCACTCGAAGTACCTTTATCTGTCGAGGAAGTCCTTGGTGATGGCGTTATTGGTCGTGTCAATGATCGCGACGTTGTTCTGGGTTCTGTTTCGTTTGTTAAGGGAAAGTCGAAAAATTCTGACTGGTCGCAGGAAGCACTTTCTAAGATTGAGGACCAACCTGGCCTGATAACCGCTGTTGCCGTGAATGGAACGCTTGTCGGGTTGATCATGCTTTCCGACGAAGTCCGGCCCGAAGCCAATCGAACGCTACACTTGCTGCGCAAGATTGGTATTCGTCGGATGGTTCTGCTTACTGGGGATCGGCAGGAGGTTGCTAACGCGGTCGCGCAAGGATTGCCGATCGACACTGTTATTGCGCATTCGACACCTCAGGGAAAAGTCCAAGCGGTTCAGGATGAAGAAAGGTTGGCCGCGAGTGCTATGGTTGGCGACGGGGTGAATGATGCCCCGGCCCTTGCCGCCGCGCGCGTCGGCATTGCCATGGGCGCGAGGGGCGCAGGTGCCTCGTCCGAGGCAGCCGATGTCGTTCTTCTTGTTGATACGTTAGCGCGGTTGCCCGAGGCATTTTTCATCGCACGCCGCTCCTTCAATATTGCATGGCAGAGCGTCTTTTTCGGAATCGGACTTTCAGGCGTTGCCATGATGGTCGCAGCCTTTGGCTTTCTAACTCCACTTTCAGGTGCTGTTGTTCAGGAGTTGATCGATATTGCAGTGATTTTAAATGCGCTCAGAGCGCTTGCTGGAGAGTTACCCGCGCACCTTAGGTCTTGAAATCATCAATTTTTTATCTGGTTATCGTCAACATCGCTGGGATTCGGCAACGGACGCTTGACAGAGTCCGACACCTCCCGTAATTCGTGGGCTACCAGATGACGGATCGCCGTTTGGGGGAGTAGCTCAGTTGGTTAGAGCGTCGGCCTGTCACGCCGAAGGTCGCGGGTTCAAGTCCCGTCTCTCTCGCCATCCTCTTTTGCAGGGGATTGGCTGCATTTCTTGATTTCACACGTCAATGATTCTTTCGGGTACTGTTGGTCGAGTTTTATTCGCGTGTTGATTGCCACCAACGGTAGGTGGCAGATAATCCATCGTGGAGGTCGATTGTTGGCATCCAACCAACTCCACGGATTCGGCGTGTATCTGCGATCAGTATCGGAGGATTAGTTCCGTTTTCCGGTTGTTCCCTAAAAACAAGCAAGTCGGGCCGTTCGCTAATGCGCCCAAGTTCCTCGAGCATCGCTGAAAGGCGTATTGGCTCGCCTGAGCCCAGATTGACCGCTCCATTCAGGGTGGACCCAGCCAAGCAGACAATTGATGTCGCAAGATCAGCGACGTGCATATAGTCCCGCCAGAGGGAACCGCAATTAAATTCAATTTTTTTGTTTTCGAGAAGCGCGCGGCATGCTGAGGGCACGAGGCGGGCGGGATTCTCAAACGGTCCGTATGTAAAGAAGACTCGGCCATTTGCTGCAGAGACCAACCCCTGCTTAATCCGGTCGAGCAGTACGTTATGAAAAGCAAGTTTGCATCGACCATAAAGAGTTGATGGCTTTTCCGGAGTTATTCCTTCGATTGCTTTCCCCTCCGACCAATCATATTCCGCACAGGTGCCGATCTGGATAAAGCGATGGCCTCCATGTCGAATAAATCCGTCCAGAAGGCCAACGCTTGCCTCGAGCCAGAGATAATTTTCGTCGCTATCCCAATAAACGCCATGGGTTGTTACCCACGCGGCATGAATAATATGTGTAGGTCTTATGATTTCAAGAATTGTTTCTACTGCGGCATTGTCGAGTAGATCAACGGTGTGCCAATTACAATTTTCGGAGGTCTCCGTTATTAATTTGCCGAATGGCGATCGAATAGCATGCAACTCCGCCGTAGTTCTACTCGTCAACAGCGCGGATAATACATGTTTTCCGATATATCCATTGGCACCAGTAACAAGAATTCTTGTCTTCATTCGACATCTCCTGCAAGGCCGAGATCCAGAAGGCTGACGTGAGCAAGATTTGGCCATTTCTCATCATGTTTCGCGATTACT
Source organism: Alsobacter soli (assembly GCA_945883115.1). Classification (GTDB taxonomy): domain Bacteria; phylum Pseudomonadota; class Alphaproteobacteria; order Rhizobiales; family Beijerinckiaceae; genus CAIUPE01. The sequence goes on along the minus strand of CAMCXA010000075.1, from coordinate 8,303 downwards.
GCAGGGCTTCTTGGCCATTTGATCGCTAGATCAGGATCATTCCATCGAATTCCGCGTGAAAGTGCGAGATCGTATTCGTGGGTCATATGGTAGGAAACTAGCGTATCGTTGCGAAGTGTCAGAAACCCGTGCGCAAAGCCTCTCCCGATGAAGAGGGCAATATGGGAGGTCGACTTCAATTCAACGCTGAACCAGCAGCCAAGAGTTTGAGAATTTGGGCGGATATCGACAACAACGTCGAAAATTGCGCCCTGAACGCATTGAACAAGTTTTTCGTCCATGATCGGACTTGCCTGAAAATGAAGCCCTCTCAGCGTTTTTGCCTTCGTGTTGAAGGATAAAGCAGTGTGGTCGATCCCGGAAGAGAGACCAAACTCTTGAAATGCCGCGCGATCAAACGTCCTTTTGAACCAACCGCGCTCGTCGCTGCGTGGTTCCATATGAACAAAAAAACAACCATCAAGCGGGGATTTCTCGAGTTTCACGCTCTTTTCAATCCAAGATCGTTGCCGAGGGAATTGGAATTATGAATTTCGCGCCCCAGTCACGAATATTCGACATCAGATCGATGATTTCGGTTTGTAGATTCCATGGAAGGATTAATAGAAAATCGGGGCGGTCTTGAAAGATATGTTCGGGCGCGAGCACCGGGAGGTGAGTACCGGGAAGATACGTACCTTGTTTGGCAGGCGACTGATCAACGACATAAGAGATTAAGTCTGATCGAATTCCACAAAAATTCAGTAAAGTGTTCCCTTTTGCAGCCGCGCCATAGGCTGCAATACGCTTGCCTTGTCGCTTTTGCGCAATCAACAAAGACAACAAGGACCATTTCGCCTCGTAGATTTTCGATGTGAAATATTGATACGGAAGATCGGTATCCAATTGATATGATTTCTCTTTCTTCCTGATGACGTCAACGCTGCCCTGAATGCTATGTGACGAGCGATCCTTGCAGACGTAGAGGCGAAGAGATCCACCATGGGTCGGGAGTTCTTCGACGTCGAAAATACGCAATCCAGCGCGCTTGAAGATGGGCTCGCAGGCGAGAAGCGACAGGTAGCAAAAGTGCTCATGATAGATTGTATCGAATTGAACTTTGTCCAACAGGTTCAAAACATGAGGAAATTCAAAGGTTGCTACGCCCTCATCCTGCAAAAGGACCTCAAATCCCGCAACGAAGTCTTTGATATCCGGAACATGGGCCAAAACATTGTTTGCGACGAGTAGATCAGCTTTGCCATGTGTTGTTGCAATTTCCAATGCTGACTGACGACCAAAAAACCGTTCTATCGTAGGAATATGACGTTCTTCGCGCGCGACAAGGGCGACTGAGGCGCTTGGCTCGATACCAAGAACATTGATTCCTGCTTGTCTGAAAAACTGCAGCAGATAACCATCATTGCTCGCAACTTCGACAACTTTACCTGATTTTGACAGATTAAGCCGGCTTATCATCATATTTGCGTAGTTTTCAGCGTGTTTCAGCCATGTCGTCGAATAGGATGAGAAGTACACGTAGTTCGAGCGGAAGAGATCTTGCGCGGCGTGCTGATGTGGTAATTGAACGAGGCGGCAGGACTGGCAGACATAGGCTTTGAGCGGATAGAACATTTCTCCGCGGTTTAGGGCCTCTGGAGCGAGAAAGTCATTAGAGACCGGTGTTGCCCCCAAATCGGCCACAACGAGCCTCAGAGGGGCATTACACGCCCTGCAAAGCGGATCGAGATGTGGTTTCACGGCCAAACCTTCCACGGAGCATTGCCGGAGGCCCACAACGCTTCGAGATAGGACTTGTCGCGCAGCGTATCCATGGGATGCCAGAAACCATCATGCTGGTAAGCTGCCAATTCGCGTCGCTTAGCAAGTGTCTCGAGTGGCTCTCGCTCAAAAACGGTTGAATCGCCGTCGATCAGATCAAAAATATCCGGATTTAGGACAAAAAACCCGCCATTAATGCGACCACCATCGCCGAGTGGTTTTTCTTGGAAGCCGGACACCGTTTGTGTGTCCTCAAGTTCCAGAGCGCCGAAGCGACCGGGTGGACTGACGGCGGTTACTGTGGCGATTTTTCCGCGATTACTATGAAACTTTATTAATTCAGAAATTTTTACATCGGATACACCGTCTCCATAAGTAAGGCAAAATGGTTCGGAGCCGACATAGTCGCGGATTTTCTTGATCCGCCCTCCTGTCATAGTATCTGTACCCGTATCGATCAGCGTTACTTTCCAGTCTTCTGAGCGTTTATTATGGAATTCGACGGCGTTGCTAGAGAAGTCGAAGGTTACGTCGGATTGATGCAAAAAATAGTTCGAGAAATACTCTTTGATCAAATAGCCCTTATAACCCAAACAGATAATAAACTCTTTGATTCCAGCATGATCGTACAATTTCATAATGTGCCACAATATGGGCCGGGAGCCGACTTCAACGAGTGGTTTTGGCTTGATCACAGTTTCCTCTGAGAGGCGTGTGCCGAACCCACCAGCAAGTATAACGGCTTTTTTAATATTCATCGAGCGGTCTCTTGATTTAAAGAGGAAACTAATCCGAATTTCAACGTTTAGTTATTTGACATCTGAAAGCAGATGTTTTATTACATATCTATTATCGAGTTTTTTATTTAATTTTCAGATGAAATATACGATAAAATTTTAATTATATATTATAGCTTAAAATAATACTGAATTTGCCGCTGCGTCAAAAAAAGTAATTCCGATTTATCCGTGTTGGAGGTTTTGTAACAATTGGCGGTCTCCAATGTGGCGCGCACGTTGAACCAAAAAGGCTGCCAAGAAAGTATAGTTCTAGCTTTCTCCGAGTTGATCAAGAGATACTTTTCCTCGCGTTGGAGCTGAATCTGGACATGTTGGACTTGTAGCGGCACGCTTGTCCACTGGCTCATCAGTATTTCGAGAAGTTGGCCTACAGATATTGGTGTTTGGTCGGCTGGGCCGAAATTCCATGCCTCGCCTTTCTGCGACTCACCCCGTGCGATGCGGTCAAGCAGGATGAGATAGCCGTGCAACAAAGCGAGGACGTGTTGCCATGGTCGGACTGCATCCATGTTGCGGACAGTGAGCGGGCTTCCGCTTGAAATTGCCCGGGCAAGGTCGGGGATGATTCGGTCTTCCGCCCAATCGCCGCCGCCGATGATATTTCCCCCGCGAGCTACTTCGATGGGCATGTTGCGCCCCTGAGCAGTGAGGACTTCGCGAAAGCTGGCTATTGCCATTTCGGCTGCAGCTTTTGAGGCGCTATAGGGATCCTTCCCTCCCAATGGGTCGGTTTCAATGAACGGTCGTCTCTCGCCACCATTCGCGTAGACTTTATCTGTCGTAATACACACGACTCCTTGAACCTCAGGCGTTAATCGGGCTGCCTCGAGCACATTCAAGGTTCCTTGGGTATTAGTCAGGAAGGTGCCCACGGGATCGCGGTACGACTGAAGCACGAGAGGTTGGGCGGCCAGATGAAGCACAAGCCTCGGTCGACTTCGGCGAAAGCAGGCTTGCAATGCATCAGGGTCAGTAATGTCACCGATGGTGTGGCTCTGAAGAGTCTCTTGAGCCTGCGTTAAATCAAACATTGCCGGAGATGTGGGTGGCGGGAGCGAGAACCCGTGCACTCTCGCGCCGATCATATGCAAAAGATGACACGCCCATGTGCCGGTAAATCCCGTGTGCCCGGTAACGAGTATATCAATCCCGCGCAGCGTCTGGAATGGCGTCATCCGTCATGTCCCGAAAGGCGGCATTTATACCGCGATGTGACATGACGTAAGGGAAATAAGCGAAAAAGTCGTTAAAATCTGCTCCGCTTACAGGCCCGCTTAGTAGGTGGCTCTTCCGCCTGACAGATCGAACACGGCCCCTGTTGTAAACGAATTGTCCGACGAGCAGAGGAAGGCGATCATCGCCGCTGCCTCTTCGACCTTCAGGAAACGTCCGCGAGGAATGCGTGACAGCATGTAATCAATGTGGGTCTGGCTGATCTGGTCGAAAATCTTTGTCTTGGCTGCGGCCGGGGTGACGGCGTTGACCGCAATATCCTGACCGGCGAGTTCCTTGCCGAGGGACTTCGTCAGGGCAATCACGCCTGCTTTGGCTGCGGAGTAGGCCGCAGCGTTCGGGTTCCCTTCCTTGCCGGCAATAGAGGCCACATTGACGATCCGGCCGTAGCCGTTGGCGACCATGCTTGGAACCACTGCCTTGCAGCAATAGAAGACGCCGTTGAGATCGATATCGATAATTTGTTTCCACTGATCGACCGGATAATCGACGGTCGGCATCACCGGACCGGATATTCCCGCATTGTTCACTAGAATATCAATGCGACCAAATAATTTCAGGGTTTGTGCCGCTGCTGCCGCGACTGAATCAGGGTCGGATTGTTCGGCATGAACGACAATCGAGCCGGTCAGTGTGGTGGAAGCCTCGCGCGCCAGTGATTCGTCGCGATCCCAGAGCGCGACCTTCGCTCCCGATTCGGTCAGGCGCTTTGCAACCGCATAACCGATACCCTGGGCTCCGCCTGTGACAACGGCATATCGGCCTTTCAAATCAATCTGATTGCTCATTTTATGTCTCCCTGCGGCTAAACCGCCTGATCTGTTTATTATTATCAACGTTTCCGCGACTTGGGTACGAGCGCAGGCCTATTCGACACATTGAATCGGTTCAATCCGCTTGTTCGAATTTTCATAAAGGATTTGTTACCGAGTTACCATGTGGCTTTTTTGTGATCTTGCGCTGCACAAGTGACTGGGTTAAGGCTTTCCCGCCTGTTTTGTATGGTCGAGCGTCCCCGTTTGCAAAGTGCGTTCCGGAGATTTACGGCCTGGTGCAAAATGGGTGAGCTTCTCGACTGTCGGGCTTGTCCGATGCCGTTACTGACCTATCCGGAGACATCCCATGCCGGGGTTTGTGCTTGAATATTTGCCACTCGTGATTTTTATCGCGGTCGCTATCGGTATTGGCGTTGCATTGCTTGTCGCGCCTTTTGCCGTTGCCTATTCGAGCCCCGATGCGGAAAAGCTCTCGGCGTATGAGTGCGGGTTCAATGCGTTTGATGATGCGCGCATGAAGTTTGACGTCCGGTTCTATCTGGTTTCCATCCTGTTCATCATTTTTGATCTTGAAGTTGCGTTTCTGTTTCCCTGGGCGGTTGCGTTCAAGGAAGTGGGGTTATTCGGGTTCTGGTCGATGATGGTATTTCTGGGTGTTCTTACAATCGGCTTTATCTATGAATGGAAGAAGGGTGCGCTCGAATGGGATTGACGTCTCACAGCGGAACGCTTGTTGCCGAGCAGCCGAGGGGGATTATTGATCCTTCGACGGGCAAGCCGATTGGCGCCAATGATCCGTTCTTTTCCGAGATCAATGCGGAACTGGGCGACAAAGGCTTTCTCGTTACCTCAACGGACGATTTGATCCAGTGGGCGCGCACCGGCTCGCTGATGTGGATGACCTTCGGATTGGCGTGTTGCGCGGTCGAGATGATGCAACTCTCCATGCCGCGCTATGATGTTGAGCGGTTCGGGTTTGCACCGCGCGCTTCGCCGCGGCAATCGGATGTCATGATCGTTGCGGGAACGCTCACCAACAAAATGGCTCCTGCACTTCGCAAGGTTTACGACCAGATGCCGGAACCGCGTTATGTGATCTCGATGGGATCCTGCGCGAATGGCGGAGGCTATTATCATTACTCCTATTCCGTGGTGCGCGGATGCGACCGGATTGTGCCTGTGGATATCTATGTCCCCGGGTGCCCGCCGACAGCTGAGGCGCTGCTCTATGGTATTCTGCTGTTACAGAAGAAAATCCGGCGTGTTGGAACGATTGAACGATAAGTGTTAGTGAACGGGCGGCTGCATTTGATGACTGAAACTCTCAATACGCTTGGTGAAACGATTAAGTCAGCGCTTCCTGATGTTGTGTCGGGTTTTTCGATCACGTTCGGGGAGCTAACTGTCACTGCTGAAGCGCGCGAGGCCGTGAATGTGTTGACAGTTTTACGCGACGACCCGCGGTTTCTGTTCAAGAATTTCACCGATCTTGCCGGCGCGGATTATCCGGCGCGCGAGAAGCGTTTCGATGTTGTTTGGCATCTCTTGTCGCCGAAGCACAATATGCGGGTGAGGGTGAAGTTTCAGGCGGACGAGTTCGAGCCGATTCCTTCGGGCATTGACGTGTTCCCGGCGGCAAACTGGTACGAGCGGGAAATTTACGATCTCTATGGCGTATTGTTTACAGGGCACCCCGATCTCCGGCGCATTCTGACCGATTACGGCTTTGAGGGGCACCCGCTGCGCAAGGATTTTCCGCTGACCGGGTTTGTCGAGGTGCGCTACGACGACGAAGAAAAGCGGGTTGTGTATGAACCTGTGAAACTCGTTCAGGAATTCAGAAATTTCGACTTTTTGTCGCCTTGGGAAGGAACGGATTATGTTCTGCCCGGTGATGAGAAGGCGAAATAGGCGAATAGTGAGTGGCGAATAGCGAATAGGGGCTGGAACCAAGAATGTGGCTGATGATGAGATAAAGTCGTATCAGGATCTCGCGGTTCGGCGAAATTCGATGGATTTGGCTGAAGAATGTTATCGGGCGACGAAATTGTTTCCGAAAGATGAAATGTACGGAATGACATCGCAAATTCGACGAGCTGCAGCATCGGTTGCTGCGAATATCGCTGAGGGGCATGGGCGCGAGCATACTGGTTCGTTCGTCCAGTCTTTGCGTGTTGCGCAGGGCTCACTTAAAGAATTGGAAACGCATGTCATTTTGGCGCAACGTGTTGGGTTACTCGTTTCGGACACATCTAACATTTTGCTGACCAAATCCGACCGGATCGGTAAAATGTTACGTTCGCTCATTCGCGCTTTGCAAAAACGTCTAGAAGGGAAAAGCTGAACATGGCCCGCTTCCCCTACTCGCTACTCGCTATTCGCTATTGGCTGGATCCTATTTCATGACCGAGCATCAGCTTCGTAATTTCAGTATCAATTTCGGACCGCAACATCCCGCGGCCCATGGCGTGCTTCGTCTTGTGCTGGAACTTGATGGCGAGGTCGTCGAGCGCGTTGATCCTCATATCGGATTGCTTCACCGCGGCACCGAGAAGTTGATCGAGGCGAAGACGTATCTGCAGGCGGTGCCGTATTTCGACCGGCTCGATTATGTCGCGCCGATGAATCAGGAGCATGCTTACGCGCTTGCGGTTGAGAAACTTCTGGGCATTTCTGTGCCACGGAGGGCGCAACTGATCCGGATCCTGTTTTCGGAAGTCGGGCGGCTTTTGTCGCATTTGCTGAATGTGACGACGCAAGCGATGGATGTGGGCGCGCTTACGCCTCCGCTCTGGGGATTTGAAGAACGCGAGAAACTGATGATGTTTTACGAGCGCGCTTCGGGTGCCCGAATGCATTCTGCCTATGTTCGCCCGGGTGGCGTGCATCAGGACCTGCCGGCTGCTTTGATCGATGACATGGAAGCGTTTTGTGATCCGTTTCTTCGTGTTTGTGACGATCTTGAAACGCTTCTGACCGATAACCGGATCTTTAAGCAACGCAATGTTGATATTGGTGTCGTATCACTGGATGAATGTTGGGCGTGGGGATTTTCGGGTGTGATGGTACGCGGCTCGGGCGCTGCGTGGGATTTGCGCAAGTCGCAACCTTATGAACTTTATGAAGAGATGGATTTCGACATTCCGGTGGGTAAAAACGGCGACAATTATGACCGTTATTGCATTCGCATGGAAGAAATGCGGCAATCAGTCAAAATTATGCGCCAGTGCTTGACGAAACTGCGCGAGCCAGCCGGGCAGGGCGCGATTGCCTCGAAGGACGGCAAGATCGTGCCGCCGAAGCGCGGCGAGATGAAGCGTTCGATGGAAGCACTGATCCATCATTTCAAGCTCTATACCGAGGGTTACAGGGTGCCGGCGGGCGAGGTTTATGTCGCAGTCGAAGCACCCAAGGGTGAATTTGGCGTGTATCTGGTCTCGGACGGAACCAACAAGCCCTATCGTTGCCGGATCAAGGCGCCGGGCTTTGCGCATCTGCAATCGATGGATTTCATGTGCCGCGGCCATATGCTCGCCGATGTCTCGGCAGTGCTGGGGTCACTTGATATTGTGTTTGGCGAGGTTGATCGCTGATGACGCGTTTTTTGTTTAACATGAGTGGATTCTGATGGCCGTTCGTCGTCTCGCACCCGATGCGGTTCAACCCGCTAGTTTCGCCTTCTCGAAGGATAATCTCGCTTGGGCGAAAACGATTATCGCAAAATATCCCGAGG
>CAMCXA010000074.1 GCA_945883115.1 Alsobacter soli | reverse complement strand
GCCTTGTTCAATTGGCTTTATGCGAAACGCTTCGGCGGAAAAATGCTCCTGCGCATTGAAGACACTGACCGGGAGCGATCAACCGATGCTGCGATTGAAGCCATTCTCGATGGTCTGCGGTGGCTTGGAATCGATTGGGATGATGATGTTGTCTATCAGTATTCCCGTGCTGACCGGCATCGTGCCGTAGCCGAACAACTCGTGCGGGAGGGTAATGCCTATTATTGTTATGCCTCGCCGCAAGAGCTCGACGAGATGCGGGAAAAGGCCCGTGCCGAGGGGCGCCCTATGCGCTATGATGGCCGTTGGCGGGATCGCGATCCTTCCGACGCTCCTTCCGGTATACGGCCTGTCATTCGGCTGAAAGCACCCATTGAGGGCGAAACCGCCGTTCAGGATCATGTTCAAGGTCGGGTTGTATGGCAAAACAAGGACCTTGATGATCTAGTTTTACTCCGGTCTGACGGCAATCCGACCTATATGCTTGCCGTCGTGGTCGACGATCATGACATGGCCGTTACGCATATTATTCGCGGTGACGACCACCTGACGAATGCTGCCCGGCAGACACAAATTTATCAAGCCTGCGGTTGGAATGTGCCTGAAATGGCGCATATTCCTTTGATTCACGGACCCGATGGATCAAAACTCTCGAAGCGCCATGGAGCTCTTGGTGTCGATGCCTATCGCGCGATGGGATACCTGCCTTCCGCTATGCGCAACTATCTCGTTAGGCTCGGATGGAGCCATGGCGATCAGGAGTTTTTCTCTACGGAAGAGCTTATCTCGATTTTCGATCTCGGCTCAATCGGACGGTCAGCTGCGCGGTTTGATTTCGTGAAGCTCGAAAACGTCAATGGTCACTATATGCGGTCATCATCCGACACGGACTTGATGGCGGCGATCGAATTGATCCTTCCCGAGGTTGGTTCTGGTCGGGGGTGGCCCACGACACTCTCCGATGATTTAAGAGCAAAATTTCTAAAAGCGATGCCAGGCCTCAAAGAGCGTGCGAAGACATTGATCGAACTCATTGATAGTGCGTATTATCTTTACGCTTCCCGCCCTCTGATCATTGAGCCTAAGGCAGAAGCTCTTCTGGCTGAGACTGGACGCGCGCATCTTGCTGCCATGCTTCCATTGCTCGACGCCCTACCCGGTTGGTCGGCAGAATCCGCAGAGGCCGAAGTGCGTACTTATGCCGAGTCTCAAGGCATCAAGCTAGGACAGGCGGCACAACCATTGCGAGCTGCCATAACCGGACGCTCGACATCGCCCGGGCTGTTCGATGTGATGGAGGTGGTCGGCAAGAACGAATGCCTAGATCGTCTTCGTGACGTTATCGGGAACTAATGTCCAATTTTAAGTCCTGATACTATAGCCATGTAATAATTGATTAGCTCCCGCGCTTAACGTGGATTGTGTATCAATGAGAAGTGTTCTAGCTTTTTAATTAACGTGAATGAAGCCTTCATCAGCTATAACAACCACATCTAAAGTATACGATGTTGCCAGGTTGTTTTAGGGATAAATTGGCTTCGTTCGTAGAAAACCGACAGAAGAGGTGATGATGAGTTCCGAAGCTTCGCTCGCAATTGGCGGTAAATCCCTAGAAATGTCTATCAAGGATGGCTCGATCGGGCCTAGCGTGCTGGATATCAGTAAACTTTATGCCCAAACTGGCATGTTCACCTATGACCCGGGATTTACATCAACCGCGAGTTGTGAGTCAAAAATCACCTATATCGATGGCGATGAAGGTATTCTGCTTTATCGCGGTTACCCGATCGAGCAATTGGCCGAGCACGGCGATTTTCTCGAAACCTGTTATCTGTTGCTGTATGGCGAACTTCCAACGCCGAGCCAACGCGAGGATTTCAATTATAATGTCACGCACCACACGATGGTGCACGAACAGATGATGCGGTTCTTCCAGGGTTTCCGCCGCGACGCACATCCGATGTCCGTGATGGTCGCCAGTGTTGGTGCCTTGTCCGCGTTTTATCACGACTCAACTGATATCTCTGATCCGACCCAGCGAATGATCGCGTCAATGCGCATGATCGCAAAAATTCCGACCCTTGCCGCGATGGCCTATAAATATTCAGTCGGACAACCCTTCGTTTACCCGCAAAATAATCTCGACTATTCGGCAAATTTCCTCCGTATGTGTTTTGCTGTCCCGTGTGAAGATTATCAGGTCAATCCTGTACTCGCACGCGCGCTTGATCGGATTTTCATTCTCCATGCTGATCATGAGCAAAATGCGTCCACCTCCACGGTTCGTTTGGCAGGATCGTCGGGAGCAAATCCTTTCGCTTGCATTGCTGCTGGCGTCGCTTGCCTCTGGGGTCCGGCCCATGGCGGCGCGAATGAAGCTGCACTCAAAATGCTTCAAGAAATCGGCACGCCAGACCGGATACCGCATTATATTGCCCGCGCAAAAGACAAGAATGACCCTTTCCGGTTGATGGGGTTCGGGCATAGAGTTTATAAGAATTACGACCCTCGTGCCAAAATCATGCAGAAAACAACCCATGAAGTGCTGAAGGAACTTGGCGTCAAGGATGACCCCTTGTTGGATGTCGCGATGGAGTTGGAGCGGATCGCGTTGCACGATTCCTATTTCATCGAGAAGAAACTATATCCGAATATCGATTTCTATTCGGGCATTACGCTGAAGGCGATGGGCTTCCCTACCTCGATGTTCACTGTTTTGTTCGCACTTGCGCGAACAGTTGGCTGGATTGCGCAGTGGAAAGAGATGATTGAGGATCCGTCACAGAGGATTGGTCGGCCACGGCAACTCTATACGGGTGAAGCAAAACGCGACTACATACCGGTCGCCAAGCGCTAAACAATTCAAAAAAACTCGTAGGTCAGAGCGTCCCTCCACTATGGGGGACGACTTCCTTAACGGTTCAGCAGGCCAGCAATGATATTGGCGGCTAATTCACTGGGACTTTGTGTTCCGGTTGCCATTCGTTGGTCAAGTTCCTCGAAAGCCGCTATTTGGTCATTGCGTTCAGGGCCGGAGGTGAGCAAAGGCAAGAGCGAATTTGCGAGTTGGACTGGATTACATTCGCCCTGAATATGTTCAGGAATTACATTCCGGCCAAGTATAAGGTTTGGCAGTACAATCGATGGAACACGAATAACATGGCGCAGCTGGCCTTCGAAAAAGGACACCTGATACGCAACAACCATTGGAACGCCCGATAAAGCCAATTCCAATGTCACTGTTCCGGAAGCAGCAAGAGCCGCCCGCGCAGTCCGAAACGCGGCGAGTTTTGCTTCTTCTCCAAAGACCAATGTCGGCTTGACCAACCAACTCCGCGACATCTGTTCAATCTCATCACGCAAGTGGTCGACAGCCGGAAGTAATATCTCGAACGGCTCGACTCCCATTTTTAGCAGCCGCTCGACAGTTAATCCGAAAATCGGCATCAACCTCGTGATTTCTGACTTCCGGCTTCCTGGGAGCACGACAAGACGCAATGGCAGCCCTTCACGCAACTCAATCTCCGAACGCGACGGTCTCAATTCGGCCAGTCTTTCGATCAACGGATGGCCAACATATGTGCAGTCCGGTCCACCGAGCCGTTCATGGACACCCGGTTCGAAGGGAAGAAGCGCCAGCACGTGGTCCACATATTGGCGCATCGCAGCCGCGCGGCCGGAACGCCAAGCCCAAACACTCGGGCTTACGTAATCAACGACGGGTAATTCGGGAAGGGCGCCCCTGACCCTCTTTGCCACACGGTGGGTAAAATCCGGACTGTCAATGATGAGAAGGATATCAGGTTTCAGTGAAATGATCGCTTGAGCCGTTTCACGAATCCGCCGCAGGACAACCCGCAATCTCCCAAGCACAGGCAAAAACCCCATAACCGCAATATCAGCAAGCGGGAACTGGCTATGAAAGCCAAGTTTGGCCATCCTCTCACCACCCACCCCGGACCATTGGATCAAGGCAGGAGCAAAACGATCCTCAAGCGCCGACATAAGCTTTGCGGCCAACTGGTCACCCGAAGGCTCACCTACAACGATAGCGATGCGAACCGTCTTGATATTTGTCACCTCTTTCGTACCCCGACCAGAAAGAGACCCGCCTCATCGGCCGCGCGCAAAAGGTTTGCCTTCTCCACGAGAACAACATCGCCCGAGGCGACCGCAATGCCCGCGAGACCTACTTTTCGTCCTGATCGAATCGTATTCGGACCAATCGCCGGAAGATCCGCGCGGCGATCCTGCGACGGCTTGGAGGCCTTAACAAGAATAGGTTGATCCCGCTCAAGGCGGATGCGCCGATTTTTTCTCAACTCCCCAATGCGCATCAGCATAGCGTCTGTCCCTTCAGGTCCTTCGACAGCTATAATTCGACCATCGGCTACGACAACACCCTGACCGATATCAAAGCGTCCCACCGTGTACAAAAATTCCATCCCGATCGCCACATCGGGCATGCAAGACGCGGGGCACGATACGGAACCCAATTGCCCCTCCGTCGCAAGTACTTCCGGTGCAACTTCGTCGACGCCAAGAACCGGAAATCCAGCCTCCTCAAAAAGCCCAATCACGGCACGCAGAAGATGATCATCGCCGCCAGCAAAGATGCGTTTCAACTCGGCCCTATGCCGCAAAAACGAATAGATTGAGAGAGCCGCCAAAGGACCCGGACGGTCAACTCCGCCTGCAAGGACGACGGCCGACGCGTTCGCTTCCCGCAGCGACTTCAAGATGCGCTGAGGATCGAGCATATCCACGATCACATGTTGGTGAGACTTGATCGCGCGCGAGGCAAAGCCGCGAAGTCCCAGGATAAAGACAGACTTACCGCGGGCCGAAAGTGACTCCGCCAATTCGAGCGGAAATGACCCATTACCCGCAATGATCGCAATCGGACCTGCCCGATCTACATCCACGGTCAAGCCTCGTGCGAGTCACGCGGCGTGCAAATTGATCTACTACCTCCGCCGCGAAGAAACTCAAGAATTTCCATCACTACCTTATGTCCGGCAAAATCCACAGCGACGTCCTCGATCCGTTCCGCAAGCGTCCCTTCCTCCGCGAACAATAGTCGATATGCGCGACGAATATCATGAATTTCTTCACGCAAAAATCCGCGCCGCTTCAGCCCGACCATATTGAGCCCAGCCAGGTGAGCCCGATTACCAATTGCGATCCCGTAGGGTATAACGTCGTTCTCAATACCCGAGAGCCCACCGATGAACGCGTGCGGCCCTATCCGGCAAAACTGATGGACCGCAGCCCCACCTCCAAGAATAGCATAGTCACCAACCTGACAATGCCCTGCTAGCATAACATTATTAGAAAAGATGACATTATTTCCGACAAGACAATCGTGAGCGACGTGGGCGCCGGCCAGAAAAGTGCAATGATCCCCGACCCGCGTCACCATTCCACCGCCCTCAGTGCCCGGATTCATCGTGACACCTTCGCGAATTTTACAATCCGAACCTATTGTCAATGTTGACGGCTCGTCATGATATTTAAGGTCTTGCGGAATATGACCGATCGAAGCAAACGGAAAAACATGCGCGCGAGGACCGATCACTGTTCTTCCTGCAAGGCTAACATGGCTCTCAAGAATTGCACCATCGCCTAACACGACATCAGGTCCTATCGTGCAAAACGGCCCTATTTTACACCCAACGCCAATTTGCGCCTTTGGATCAACCCGGGAAAACGCATCAATTACGCAATCTGAACTCATTATTGCACCAGCATCGCACTGAGTTCAGCTTCACAAACTATTTTGCCGTCAACCTTAGCCTCACCTCTGAACCACCACATATTCGCCCGATGCTTAAGCTTTTTGAGGTGATATTCGACTTGATCTCCTGGCACGACCGGCTTTCTGAACTTCGCATTATCGATCGTCATAAAATAGACGATACGTGGTGAAGACTGCCCAAACTTTGCCGCGACGCATAAAGCACCAGCCGTCTGGGCCATACCTTCAATCAGCATCACGCCAGGCATAACGGGTTGTCCAGGAAAATGGCCATTAAACTGCGGTTCATTAAACGTGACATTTTTTATGCCGATACAAGAGTCGTCGCCGTCCATTTCAATAATCTTGTCAATCAACAAAAAAGGATAGCGATGCGGAAGTAACTCCAAAATCTTTAGAATATCTGCGCTACCAAGCACCTTCTTTGGAACATCGTTCATGTCCGAGACCCTTTCCCGATCCGAAATACACTATCCGAAAAATTCAATCGGATACTGCGCCGCCGCCTCGCGACTTATCCGCAATTCTCGACAAAACCGCAACTTCACGAAACCACTGCTTCAACGGTCGCGCCGGAGATCCGCCAACCTTCGATCCGGGTGCAATATCACCGTGCACATCACTACCACCGGCTATCTGGACGCCTGAGCCAATCTTAACATGACCGGCGACGCCTACCTGCCCACCCATGAACACAAAATCACCCAATATGGAACTGCCAGCAATACCCACCTGACCCGCGATTAAACAATGTCGTCCGATGACCACATTATGCGCGATCTGGACCAAATTATCGATCTTTGTGCCCTCGCCAATCACCGTATCCCGATTTGCTCCACGATCTATAGCAGAGTTGGCGCCAATCTCGACATTGTCCTGAATGACGACTCGGCCAGTTTGCGGAACCTTTGTATGTCCGGTCCGGCCAATCGAAAAGCCAAACCCATCCTGCCCGATCGAAGCACCCGAGTGAATGATCACGCCATTTCCTAAAAATGAGTGCATAATCGTCACGTTCGAACCAATGTGGCACCCGCGACCAATTTGAACCCCGGGGCCAATCACTGAATTGGCGGCGATTGTCGAACCCGAACCAATATGCGCGAAGGGCCCGATGACAACACCAGGATCAATCGAGACATCCGATTCAAGCCGAGCCTCAGGACTGATGGTTGCCCCAGCCATAACACCCTTACCCCGATGGATCGTGCCCGGCGCCATCGCTAATGGAAACAACCGCGCGCTTGCCAACGCAAAGGAGAGATAAGGCTGAGGTGTTAGGATTGCGATTGTCCCCGACGGAACGTGCTCCACAAACTGAGATGAGACAAAACAAACACCAGCGCGCGTTGTTCTCAAGTCATCAAGGTATTTTATATTATCGAGAAATGAAATTTCGGAACCACCCGCCCGATCTAACGGCGCAACGCCACAAAATGTTCGAGAACCATCATCGAAGTCGCCCCGTTCCTGAACTATACCGCCCGTGAGCGCGACCAAATCCGCCACGCCCACCGGGACAGGTTCAGGAAAGAAGTTGTGGCGGCTCATGGCTAACCCCTTGACCTTCAGGCGTCAGAGCCAAACCAGTTATCAGAACGCTGTGCCGCCCACAAATCGAAACACCTGTGTCTCATCATACTGGCCCTTTGTCACCGGCCAAGCAAAATCAAGGCGGATGGGCCCAATCGGTGATTGCCAGAGGATACCAGTACCGATGGAGGAGCGGAGAACATTGTCATCAACAAAGGTTAAACTCGTTTTCGAACTCGAAAATCCAAACAGGGTTCCCGCATCCGCAAAAACAGACCCCTTCAAACCCGCTTCACGTGGTAATCCGAACAAGGGAAACTGTAGTTCCGTCGTCCCACCAACATATGTTGTCCCGCCAAGAGCGTTATATTCAATATAACCATTATTATCCCGCGGTCCGATGCCCGAATTTGTGAACCCTCGGATTAAATTGGGGCCCATGAAAAAGTTATCGATAATCCGCAGATTATCGGCAAAAAGGTAACCCGCCTGCCCACGCAGCAAACCAACGAAATTATCCGATATCTCGTGATAATACTTAACATCACCAGTAGATCTTATATATTCCGAGTCTCCACCAAGCCCAGCAAAATCCTGCTTGAACTCGGCAAGAATACCTGAACGCGGATTATTAATGTTATCGACTGTGTTATAAGTTAAAGAATAACCGACGAGCGATGTCAGATTCTGGCCCGCCGAACTAACAATTGCCGAAGACGCACCGGTCGTAGTCGTTACATCATTATTGTAGAGTGCATACTTTAGTCCAAGTTTAGTTTCTTCGGTAAGAGCAAAACCTGCTCGCAACGCACCACCAGTGATTACGTTAGAGTATTTTGCAAAGCGAGTATTATCGCTTTCCTTCGAATAGAGATCCACACCGGCTGCAAGCCGACGATCCATGAAATATGGCTCCGTGTAGTTAAACTCAACACCGCGCGTGTACTGCCCCGTTGACCCTTTAACCCTGACATCCTGACCTTGCCCAAGCAGATTGGATTCGCGAATGCCGACCTCGCCTATCGCCCCTTCTGTACTGGAATAACCAAATGCAACGGAGAACTGACCGGTGGCCTGATCTTCTACATCCACATTGATAATGACGCGATCCGGCGCAGAACCGGGCTCATTCGAAATTCTTACCTGCCTGAAAAATCCGAGATTGTTTAAGCGACGCTCCGTGCGATCAATGAGTACCTTGTTGTACGCATCGCCCTCACCCACATCAAACTCCCGACGGATCACATTGTCTCGTGTCCGGGTATTTCCACGAATATTGATGCGCTCGATATATACGCGCGGGCCTTCTTCAACAGCGAAACTCAGATTTACAGTTCCAGCCTCAGCGTCACGATCGCCTTGTGGCCGAACCTGGGAGAAAACAAACCCACGGGATGAAACATCAGCCGTTATGCCGTAGATAGTCTTGTCAACCAGTTCCGCGTTATAAACATCGCCCTCAGCAATCTGAAGCCGCGAGCGAAGGCTGTCCGCATCCACGTTCTGGATGCTTGACGTTACATTCACAGTGCCAACTTTGTACTGCTTGCCTTCCTCAATGCCGATCACAACCTTGTATCCGCCTTCTTCCGCATCATATTGGACGTCTGTACCGGTAATCTGCACATCGGCGTACCCGTTGCGCAGATAAAAACGCCGAACAAGTTCAGCGTCAGATGCCAATCTGTCAGGATCGTAGATATCGGAAGTCTTCAGCCATGATAGAAAGTTTGACTGCGTGGTCGTCATTTCATCACGCAAGCGACCAGCCGAAAATGCCTTATTTCCAGTAAAATCAATTACCTTTACACCGGTTTTGTCACCTTCAACAATCGTGAAAACGACGTCGATCTTGCCATTTGGCAAGGGCACGACGCGCGACGAGACTTGCGCGTTCGAACGCCCAGACCGCTCATAAACCTCTTTCAGGCGAGCCGTATCAGCCTCAAGCGCCGCTTCGCTAAACGCACCCCGCGACTTAAGCTGCAGTTCCCCCTCAAGCACCTCGGATACAAGCTTCTTGTTTCCCTCAAAGGCAACTCGGTTAATGATATTGTTTTCTGTAACCTTAACAACAAGCTTTGAACCAACTTTTGAAACCCTCACACTGGAGAAGAGCCCAGTTGCGCTAAGCTCTTTCTCAAGCTCTACCGCCGATTGGCCTGAAAAGTACGACTTGATCGTCGTAGCATCGACCCTGCTGTTCCCTTGGACAACCAATTCCTGAGCCAGAGCAGCGAATGCCGACATTCCAAAAAGCATTCCAGCGGCTATGAAGCTTGCGAAAAATCGGGAGCGGAACTCATTTTTCATCGTTGTCGATTCCATTTTTGACGTCACTGGCCCAAGCGGAAAGATACGCCCGCACCTTAGTGTAACGCAGCAAAGGTAAATTTGAAAACAAAACCGATCCATAAAGCGCATAATGGCCCGATTACCGTTGAACAAACTTAGCCAATGGTTAACATTAACAACTACCTAACGATATCGAGGTAAAGAGTAAAGAGCGTCAACGCAACAACAAGACCAAAACCTACCCTGAAACTCCACTCCATTGCTGTTGCATTCAGTGCCTTGCCGCGAATAGCCTCATAAAGATAAAAAGCAAGATGACCGCCATCGAGCATTGGGATCGGAAGCAGATTAATAAACCCGATAGAAGCGGACATGAGCGCTGCGAGCATCAGAAGGGCGCCAAATCCCAGTTTAGCTGCTTCTCCCGACATTTTTGCTATACCGACTGGCCCAGATAGTTGATCTGCCGTTGTTCTGCCGGCGAACAGGCCTGCAAGATAGCGAACAGTTCCATCTACTACCCGCCACGTCTCGATACACCCCCACGCGATCGACGAGAACAACCCCTCTCGCTTGATCTCGATAGAGGCTGGATCACGTGATACGCTCACACCCAATTGTCCAACGCGCTGTGTCCCCAACGGCGAGGTAACCGATTTAAGCCTTGGGGTTACCTCCAACCGAACAATTTCTCCAAGCCTGTCGACTTCGAGCGCAAGAGGCACGCCAGGGCTAAGTGCAACCACTCTTTGAAGATCAGAAAAACTTTCAATGTTCGAACCATCAATCGACAGAACGACATCACCCGCCTTCAGTCCTCCTTCTTCAGCAGCACTTTCTGCCAGCACGGCATCAACTCGTGGGATAATAACAACACGGCCATAAGTATAAACCGTTGCAGAAAAAATCATAATCGCAAGAATAAAGCTTGCTGCCGGCCCTGCTGCTACAATAACCGCACGTTTCCACAATGATTGAGCTGGAAAGCTTACAGCACGTTTGTCCGGAGTTAGTCGTGAGCTACCTTCTTCATCGGGCTGACTAGCCGCATTCAGGTCTCCCAGAAACTTGACATAACCGCCAAGGGGAATGAGCGCAAAACGCCAGCGCGTGCCATGCTTGTCATTAACCCCGAACAACTCAGGGCCAAAACCAATCGAAAACGTCGTAATCCTGACCCCGCACCACCTTCCGGCGAGGTAATGGCCCAACTCATGAAAAAAAACGATCAGCGTAATGATAAAAAGAAAAGGAATAATCAGACCGATAAAGCCTGTTGCCAAGATACCAGGAAGATCAAACAGGCTCATTACTCACCTTCTTATTACTTTCGTACAAATCAATTTTTCGAGATCGCAAGTGACCCCAGTTACGTGCGGATCATGTCTAAATTGAGAAGCATTGCACAAATCAAAATGGATTTCCTGAACCAAACACATTTATAACAACCAGAGCATAGAAGGATGCTGCGACAAAAGAGTCGAGCCTATCCATAATTCCGCC
>CAMCXA010000073.1 GCA_945883115.1 Alsobacter soli | reverse complement strand
TCAGGCCTGGGCGCGGGCGCGGGTCTCCGAGATGAACAAGGGCGGCGGGGCCGTGGAAGCCGCTTTGGCCGTGCTGCGGATCAAGAACCGCGCCGTTGACGGAAGCCTTTGAGCATGGCGCGTGGCGATGAACGCTCCTCGGCAAGGCTCGGGGCCGTGCAGGCCCTCTACCAGATGGAACTGACTGAAAAGCCTGTGACCGATGTCATGGCCGAATTCGAGGCGCATTGGTTGGGCCGTCAGGTCGAGGACGGGGATGTCCAACCGACGGAAGCGGCGTTTTTCCGCAATATTCTGAGTGGCGTTCTCGACGAGCAAACCGTGATCGACCGCACGATTGATGCGGCACTGGCCAAGACATGGCCCTTGGCGCGGCTTGAAGCGGTGCTCCGGGCGATCCTGCGGGCGGGATGTTACGAATTGCTCCGGCGGCTTGACGTGCCGGTGCGGGTGATTATCAAGGAATATGTCGATATTGCGGGATCGTTCTACGCCGATGATGAACCCGGCATGGTGAATGCGGTTCTCGACCGGATCGGACGGGATGTTCGCGGGGATGAGCTGAGCCGCGGTCATGTTTAGTTGAGGCGTTGCGTGCTCCTATTTTCTGCATCCATTGTTGATTGACACGTGCATTTGCGAAGCTGACAACATTTTCAAATCGCTTACGAACAGTCGAACATACAGTTTGGAGATCATCATGCCGAAAAAGGCATTCGAGAAAATCGCAGAGGGATTGAAAGAAGCCATTAATGTTGTGCAGGGCGGAGCGACCCCTGCCGATTGGCATTATTCGCAAGGAACCGGTACCCTCGTCATCCGTAAAAAGGCGAGCCAGTCAAAGAATCGGGCGGCCTGATGCTTCTGCGCCCGAGCGAGGATGATCTGATTGCGCGGTATTTTGCGCCGATTGCCGGGCCGGGGGGATTATCCTTGAAGGATGATGCAGCTCTGGTGGCGGTGCCGGATGGTGCTGAACTTGTCGTGACGGTGGATGCGCTGGTGGCGGGCGTGCATTTTTTTGCCGATGATCCGCCGGAAACGATTGCGGTGAAGGCACTCGGCGTGAATTTGTCGGATCTGGCGGCGAAG
The DNA here is from genome assembly GCA_945883115.1 of Alsobacter soli. Classification (GTDB taxonomy): domain Bacteria; phylum Pseudomonadota; class Alphaproteobacteria; order Rhizobiales; family Beijerinckiaceae; genus CAIUPE01. The sequence continues at coordinate 10,402 of CAMCXA010000073.1, read as the reverse complement.
GGCGCGGACCCTTTGGGGTTTGTGCTCGCGCTTGCCTTGCCACGGGACTGGATGCCGGATTGGCTCAAGGCGTTTGCCAACGGGTTGGGGCAGGCGGCGGAAACGCATGGCTGCCCGTTGCTCGGCGGCGACACGACCCGGACGCCGGGGCCGATGATGTTGTCGATCACGGCGTTGGGAACAGTGCCCAAGGGCAAGATGGTGCGGCGGACACATGCCCAGCCGGGTGACGTGATCGCAGTGAGCGGGACGATTGGAGACGCGGCACTCGGGTTGAAAATCCGCAAAACGCCGGCGCTTGACTGGGTTGCGGCGCTTGGCGAGCGGGATTTCGGGTTTTTGCTGGAGCGGTATTTGAAGCCGCGACCAAGAGTGGTTCTTGCGCCGGTTTTGCGCGAATATGCCCGTGCGGGGATGGATGTTTCGGACGGTTTGGTGGGTGATCTTGCGAAAATGCTCCGCGCCTCGGGCGTGACGGGGATTTTGCGGGTGGATGATGTGCCTTTATCTGCGGCGGCCCATGCCGCGATTGGCTATGAGCCTGCCTTGATGGCGGATGCCGTGACGGGTGGCGATGATTACGAAGTGTTGATTACATTGCAACCGGAAAAGGTTGCGGATTTGAAGGCGGCGGCGAAAAAGGCAGGCGTGCCGTTTTCGGTGATTGGCGAGGTGAAAGCGGGAACCGAGCCATTGACCGTGACTTATAAGGGTGAGAGTTTTGAGACGGCCTCCGGCTCTTACAGCCATTTCTGAACCTCTTCGCCATTCTCTCACCTATTGGATACACGATGACCGCGACTGTGCCGACCCATTTGATTGATGACCGCGCGGCGTTGCGCAATGCGCTGAGGCTTGCCTTTGCGGTGGCGCTGGCGGGTGCGAATGCGACGGTGATTTTTGCGACCGGCGCGATTGTCGGCTCGATGCTGGCACCGAACCCGGCCTATGCGACGCTGTCGATCTCGGTGTTTGTCGTCGGGATGGCGGCGGGGACGTTGCCGATTGGCTGGATCGCGCGGCGTTACGGGCGGCGGGCGGCGTTCATGACGGGGGCAGGTGCGGGCGTGCTGACCGGGTTGCTCGCGTGCTACGCGGTGGTGACGGGCTCTTTTGCGCTATTCTGCCTCTCGACGTTTTTTGGCGGTCTCTATCAGGCGGCGGCGCAATCCTACCGGTTCGCGGCGGCTGATTCGGCGAGTGACGCGTTCCGGCCGAAAGCGATTGCATGGGTGATGGCGGGGGGCGTGTTTGCCGGTGTGCTCGGCCCGCAACTCGTGACCTATACGATGGATTTGTGGCAGCCCTATCTCTTTGCCGTCAGCTATCTCGCGCAAGCGGCGGTGGCGCTGATTGCGATGGTGGTGTTGTGGCAGGTGGAAGCGCCGCCACCTCTGCCGGTCGACACGCCCGATGCGCGGCCTTTGATGGAGATTGTGAAGCAGCCGCGCTTTGTTGCAGCGGTGATTTGCGGCGTGATCAGTTACGGTCTGATGAATTTCATTATGACGTCGGCGCCTCTGGCGATGAAACTGTGCGGACATTCGGTGACAGATTCTAATCTGGCGATCGAATTCCACGTGATCGCGATGTATCTGCCGAGTTTTATAACGGGTTCGCTGATTTCCCGTTTCGGGGCCGGGAAAGTCATTTTGGCAGGGATGGTGTTGATTGTGCTTGCTGCCGTTGCGGGGTTGGCCGGGCAGACGGTGTATCATTTCTGGGCGGATATGATCCTTGTCGGGCTCGGGTGGAATTTCGGGTTTATCGGGGCGACCGCACTGGTGACAGAGACGCACAGACCGTCGGAACGCACAAAAGTTCAATCTTTCAACGATTTTCTTGTGTTCGGTACGATGGTGGTCGGATCGTTCTCATCCGGGCGTATTTTGATCGATTTCGGATGGGATATGGTGAATGAGCTGGTGTTTCCGCTCGTTTTCGTTGGAATTGCGGCGCTTTTGTGGTTTAGACGGAGCCAGAAAGTGCGGGCTGCCTGAGCAAACGCGCCGAAAGTCGCATTTGCTTCTCGGCCACAATTTTGGCATGAGCAAGCATCGATTTGACTTAACCATGGCAGAAAGTTCGGTGAGGGATGTTTTGTTCCTTCCCCGACGACTGCCGGACGGCCCTTCCGGGGGCAACCAAACTGTAAGGACGACACAATGACGATTGGCTTGATTATACTGGGCGGATTGCTCGCGCTGGCTTATGGCGCATGGGCAATCGCCGATGTGAATAGTCGCGATGCGGGCAATGCCCGCATGCAGGAAATCGCCGCGGCAATTGCCGAAGGCGCGCAGGCTTATTTGAAGCGGCAATATCTGACGATTTCGGTCGTCGGCGTGGTGCTGTTTGTTATCATCGCGTATCTCCTGCAATTGCCGGTCGCCATCGGGTTTGCGATTGGTGCGATCCTGTCGGGTCTCGCAGGCTTTATCGGCATGAATGTGTCGGTGCGCGCGAATGTGCGGACGGCGCAGGCCTCTTCGCAGTCGCTTGCTGCAGGTCTTGATGTCGCCTTCAAGGCGGGTGCCGTGACCGGCATGCTCGTTGCGGGCCTCGCACTGCTCGGCGTCGCCGTTTATTTCTGGGTGCTGACCGGCCTGATGGGCCATGCTGCATCTGACCGTATCGTGGTTGACGCGCTTGTTGCGCTTGGCTTCGGTGCCTCGCTGATCTCGATCTTCGCGCGTCTCGGCGGCGGTATCTTCACGAAGGGCGCGGACGTTGGCGCCGATCTCGTGGGTAAGGTCGAAGCCGGTATTCCTGAAGATGACCCCCGCAACCCTGCAACGATTGCGGACAATGTCGGTGACAATGTCGGCGATTGCGCGGGCATGGCGGCCGATCTGTTCGAAACCTATGCGGTGACGGTTGTTGCCACGATGGTTCTGGCGTCGATCTTCTTCGCAGGCCAAGACGGCTTGCTGAATGCGATGCTGTATCCGCTTGCCATTTGTGCGACGTGCATCGTGACCTCGATCATCGGCACGTTCTTCGTCAAGCTTGGCGCGAACAACTCGATCATGGGCGCGCTGTACAAGGGCCTGATTGCAACCGGTGTGCTTTCGGTTGGTGGCCTCTGGATCGCAACAAACCATATTGGCTGGGGCGTGATGGGTACGGTTGCGGATCGCGAGATTACGGGCGCGAGCCTGTTCTGGTGCGGTGTTGTCGGACTTGTCGTGACGGGTCTGATCGTCTGGATCACGGAATACTACACGGCAACCGGCAAGCGTCCGGTGGTGTCGATCGCGCAGGCCTCGGTGACGGGGCATGGCACGAACGTCATCCAGGGTCTGGCCATCTCGCTTGAGTCGACGGCGTTGCCGGCGATGGTGATCGTGGGCGGCATTCTCGGAACCTACGAGCTGGCGGGCCTGTTCGGCACGGCGATTGCGGTGACGACGATGATAGGTCTTGCGGGCATGATTGTTGCGCTCGATGCGTTCGGTCCGGTGACCGACAATGCCGGCGGCATTGCGGAAATGGCGGGACTTCCGAAGGAAGTGCGCCATGTGACGGACGCGCTCGATGCGGTTGGCAATACGACGAAGGCCGTGACCAAGGGCTATGCGATCGGCTCTGCCGGTCTCGGCGCGCTGGTGCTGTTTGCGGCCTATACGAACGACATTGCGGCGTTCACGAAGTCGGGCGTGCCCTACTTCAAGGATATCGGCGTGGTCTCGTTTGATCTGTCGAACCCGTATGTGGTTGCCGGTCTGATCTTCGGCGGTCTGATCCCGTATCTGTTCGGTGGTATTGCCATGACGGCGGTGGGCCGTGCAGCCGGATCGGTGGTGGAAGAAGTCCGTCGCCAGTTCAAGGAGCGTCCGGGCATCATGGCCGGAACGGAGAAGCCTGATTATGCGCGTGCGGTCGACATGCTGACCAAATCGGCAATCCGGGAAATGATTATTCCGTCGCTGCTGCCGGTTCTGGCACCGCTTGTTGCCTATTTTGGCGTGCTGTTCATCTCGGGCTCGAAGGCTTCGGCCTTTGCGGCGCTGGGTGCATCGCTGCTGGGTGTGATCGTCAACGGATTGTTCGTCGCGATCTCGATGACATCGGGCGGCGGCGCGTGGGACAATGCGAAGAAGTCGTTCGAAGACGGCTTTATCGACAAGGACGGCGTGAAGCATCTCAAGGGTTCGGACGCGCACAAGGCGTCGGTGACGGGTGATACTGTCGGCGACCCCTACAAGGATACGGCAGGGCCTGCCGTCAATCCGGCGATCAAGATCACGAATATTGTGGCCTTGCTGCTGCTCGCGGTCCTGGCGCATATCGGCGTCTGATTAGACAGTCGAAAGACTAAAGATAGAAACCCCCGGAGCGATCCGGGGGTTTTGTTATTTGCGGCGCGCTGGGAAGCGTGATAAATTTAGGAAGAGTGATAGCGTTTCGGTTTTGCTCTCGGATATCGTGTCATGCAGACAGCCATTGCCATTCCCAAGATACCTGTCGGGGATATCCGGACGTTCGGGGCATTGGGGCCGAAATATGAAGTCGGAAAACCGCTTCGTCCGTTGAACGAGTATGACTGGCTGATCGAGGTGACGGTTCTTGAGTCGGGAGAGAAGGTCGAATACCCGCTCAGCAATATTCAAGACGATCCCAAGGCGGTCTGATGTATGCAATCGCCTTTGATCTGGTTGTCGCTGACACGCTGACCCATCATCCGCGCGGCGTCGTCAAAGGCTGATTAGCTTCTGCTGGGGCCGATCAAACGACGCCGGCACCTGCGGCGCGCATTAATTGGCGGATGAAGGTGAGTTCGTTGCCGCCTGTTGGCGTGGTGTTCGACAGGAAGTCGAACAGGACGCCGTCCTGCATGCCGTAATTGGCGAGTTTTTCGACGCGCATGGCTTTGGTAAACTGGACGGCTATGACGCGCTGGTTGACGATTTCAGGCTTGTCGAACATGAAGGTTCGGGTCGTGTCCTGGCTGATGTAATACCAGGTCTGGCTGCCGACGGTGGAAACGGTTGATGGCGTGCCGAGCACTTCGAGGACCTTTTGCGCATCCTGTCCCGGTTTGACCGTGGCAAGTGCGGTCTCGTCGACCACATAGCCGACGACCTGCGGGCCGGCTTTGGTGCAGGCCGTGACCGAGACGGCGGAGAGCAGCACCGCAATGAGCGGAGCGTGGAAGCGTCGTGCGAGAGATTTCATCGAGCCTGACATGGTTTCAACCCTGTGACAAAGAGCGGTTCCGGATCGACCGTTTTTGCTTGCGAAGTTAGGTTATGATGGCGTAACCCGCAGATACGGCGATTGCAAGGCGTGCATGACATACTTGAACCCCCGGAGGCAAGGCTGATGCTGAACCGACTATTTCCAAGATTGCGACGAAATCGCGATCTTGTCGAGAATTTGCACGCGGCGACGATGGCGGAAGCGCGGCAAAGGGCGTTTTTCAGCGATCTTGGCGTGCCTGACACGGTGGAAGGACGGTTTGATGTTTTGACGTTGCATCTTGTTCTTGTTGTGCGGAGATTGAAGATGTTGCCGTCGCCGGGGCCAGAAATGGCGCAGGAACTGGTGGATACGGCGTTCCGGCATTTTGATTCGGCGTTGCGCGAGATGGGTGTGGGCGATGTGACCGTGCCGAAGCGCATGAAAACGCTGGCGGAGGCGTTTCTCGGTCGGGCGAAGGCTTATGAGGAGGCGCTCAGGAGCGATGCACCCCAGGCGCTGACTGCTGCGGTGTTGCGCAATGTTTATAATGATCGGGCAGAATGCAGCGCTTTTGCCGCTGTGGTGAGCGCCTATGTGCGTGGCGTTCTTGTCGCGTATGAAAGAATCGAGCTTGCTCCCTTCGAACAGGGTCTCTTGCCGAAGGTGACTATCGACGGATTTATCGGGGAGTTGAAGGCATGACCGAGAATGACCACCCATTGAGCCATCCGTTCCGGGTCGATGATATCGAGGATACGGGAAGCGATATCACCCTGACTGCCACGCCCGAGCAATGCACCGGGATTGCGGCGTTTCTCAAAATTCCGGCCGTGCACGGCATGAAGGCACAGATGCATCTGGTGCGCAGCGGGAGCCGGGTGACGGTGACGGGACGCCTGAAAGCTCAGGTGCGGCAGATATGCGTTGTTTCGCTGGACGAGTTCGATTCGCCGATTGATGAGCCGATTGAAATCCTGTTCGACAAGAATGCGCCTGACCCGTCCGATCCGGCGGCGCTGCGGGATGACGCGCCGGACCCGATCATTGGCGGGGTGGTTGATCTGGGGCAGGTGGCGGTCGAGTTTTTGGCGTTGGGGCTTGATCCTTATCCGCGCAAGCCCGGTGTTGTTTTCGAGTACCGCGAGGATGATGGCGCGGAGGAATCGCCGTTCGCGAAACTCGTGAAATTGAAATCGAAGCCTGACTAGCCAGCGGAATGTGATGCCGCCCCTTAACAATTTGAGTAAAAGGGGTTGGCCTCGCTCTCTGTCCCGAGTAAAGTAGGATATGCTCGGCTCCTTCGGGCAAGTTTATGAGTCGCTTGGCCGTATTGAGCCGAGCCTTACCGGGCAGCGATTTCTGAGTGATGAAAAGCATTGTTCGTATCGCACTGGATGTCATGGGGGGCGACAAAGGCCCGTCCATTGCCATTGCCGGTGCAGCCGAGACTTTGATCCGGCATCCTGATGTGCGGTTCATCATGCATGGTGATGAAGCCTTGTGCCGACCTATTCTTGAAACATTTCCGGCGTTGAAAGCGGTGACAACGCTGCATCACTCCGAAATTTCAATCGCGATGGACGACAAGCCGAGCCAGGCGCTCCGGCGCGGGCGGGGCAAATCCTCGATGTGGCGGGCGATCCAGTCGGTCAAGGATGGCGAGGCAGATGTTGCGGTTTCGGCGGGTAATACGGGCGCGCTGATGGCGATGGCGACGTTCTGTCTGCGGACCATGCAGGGCATCAACCGGCCGGCAATTGCCGCGATCTGGCCGACAATCCGCGGGGAAAGCATCGTGCTCGATGTCGGCGCGACGATTGGTGCGGATGCGCGACATCTTGTGAATATGGCGCTGATGGGATCGGCGATGGCGCAGATCCTGTTTGATATCGATAAGCCGACCGTCGGCCTGCTGAATGTGGGTTCCGAGGAGGTCAAGGGCATTGAAGAGATCAAACTGGCCGGAAAACTGCTCAAGGAAACGGATTTCGGCCAGCTGGAATATTCGGGATTTGTCGAGGGCGACGATATCGGCCAAGGCAAGGTGGATGTTGTGGTGACGGAAGGGTTTTCGGGCAATATTGCGCTCAAGACTGCGGAAGGTACGGCGCGGCAGATCGCGACCTATTTGCGGCAGGCGATGGGGAGCACGCTGATGAGTCGGATAGGCTATCTGTTCGCGCGTTCCGCGTTTGCGACGCTGCGTGACAGGCTTGATCCGCGGAAAGTCAATGGCGGGGTTTTTCTCGGGCTTGACGGAATTGTGATCAAGAGCCACGGCGGGACCGATGCGATCGGGTATGCGGCGGCGATTGATGTTGGTTATGATATGGTGAAATACGAGTTGTTGGCGAAAATTCAGGGGATGTTGCCGGTGCATGACCTTGTGAGCCCCGTGACGGATCGCCCGGCGGATGATACGACTGGACTCTCGTTGGATAAGGAACCAGATCTTTGACCCTTCGCTCAGTTGTGATCGGCTGCGGACATTACCTGCCCGAACGCATTCTCACCAATTCGGACATTGAAAAAATCGTCGATACAACGGATGACTGGATTATCGAGCGGACCGGTATCCAAAGCCGCCATATTGCGGCCGAGGGCGAGACGACCTCGATGCTCGCGACGCGCGCCGCGGAACGGGCGATCGAGAATGCAGGGTGTCTTGCGACCGATATCGATCTGATCGTGCTGGCAACGGCGACGCCGGATTATACCTTTCCCTCGACAGCGACACAGGTGCAGGCGGCACTCGGAATTCATAGCGGTGCGGCGTTTGACGTGCAGGCGGTGTGTTCCGGATTTGTCTATGCGCTGACGGTTGCCGACAAGTTTCTGATTTCGGGCTCGCACAAAAGGGCGTTGGTGATTGGCGCAGAGACGTTTTCGCGCATTCTTGACTGGACCGACCGGACGACGTGCGTGTTGTTTGGCGATGGTGCGGGAGCTGTTGTTCTTGAGGCGCAATCCGGCAAGGGGACGCTGGAGGATCGGGGTGTTCTGAATACGGTGCTTCGTTCCGACGGGCGACATCGTGACAAGCTTTATGTGGATGGCGGGCCTTCCACCACAGGAACAAGCGGGCATTTGCGGATGGAGGGGCGGGAAGTGTTCCGCCACGCGGTGACGTGTTTGGCCGAAGTGATCGAGGAGACATTTGCGCAAACGGGCGTCAGTGCGCAGGATATTCAATGGTTTGTGCCGCATCAGGCCAATCGGCGGATTATCGATGCAACGGCAAGAAAGCTTAATATCGACCCGGCCCATGTGGTTGTGACGGTAGAAAAGCATGGAAACACATCGGCGGCGTCGATTCCGTTGGCATTGAGCACGGCATGCCAAGATGGCCGGATCAAACGGGGTGATCTTGTTCTCCTCGAAGCGATGGGCGGGGGGTTCACTTGGGGGGCTGCTCTTGTGCGTTGGTAGGCAAAGCCCCGTATTTTATGGTTCATAAAAAATTAAGATTGTTAACGATGCGAGTTGACGCCATTGATATATCACAATAGTTTGCGGCCAAGATGGAATTGCCGGGGCGCGTCTGAACCGCTCACGCAGGGGGAAATTTGATGAGCCAGCGTACAGTAACACGCGCCGAATTGAGCGAAGCCGTTTATCAGAGGATCGGCTTATCGCGGACGGAGTCTTCTGCGTTGGTTGAACTCGTGCTGAGCGAGATTTCTGATTCATTGTCGCATGGCAATTCTGTCAAGCTTTCGTCCTTCGGATCATTTTTGGTGCGTGACAAGGGTGAACGCGTCGGGCGCAACCCGAAGACGGGTGTCGAAGTGCCGATCGACCCGCGTCGTGTGCTGGTTTTCAAGCCGTCCAATATCATGAAGGCGCGCATTAATGGCGAGGCCCAACCTGCATCTGACGGGTTTTAATAGTTTAAGGGAGGTGACGCGTGGACAAAAGCCCCGACGCCTACCGCACAATTAGCGAAGTTGCCGAAGATCTTGACCTGCCGCAGCATGTATTGCGGTTTTGGGAGACGCGTTTTTCGCAAATCAAACCGATGAAGCGTGGTGGCGGTCGCCGGTATTATCGGCCTGACGATGTCGAACTCGTGCGCGGGATCCGCCATTTGCTCTATAGTGCCGGATATACCATCAAGGGCGTGCAGCGTATTCTGAAGGATCAGGGCGCAAAACATGTGCAGGTGATCGGGCAGACGGGGAACCTCGCGCCACTTCCGACGGGCGCTGTGAGTACGCCAACTGCGCGTTCGGATGAAGACGCGGTTTCATTTTCGATTACTTCCAGCATGCCTGAGCCGAGACCGGTTCCGGAAGTCGAGACAGATATTGTGCCGGAAATTGAGCCAGTTGCGGAACCGCAGCGGAGTGCCGCGGATTATGCGGCGTCGCTTGGCGCTTCCGGGCTCGGGCCGCTTTTTGCCGGCGAACAGGTAAGGCCGCGGAAAAAGCCGCCGCAGCGGATGATTTTCGAGGATCAGCGGGGCGATGACCAAGAGAGCGGCGGCGCGCTCTCGTCAAATGCCATGGCAAGAATGCTGCCCTCCGCATGGCAGGGCACGACGGCGACCTCGCCCATTATTGCGCGCCTCGACAGCGCGCTTGCCGACCTCGAGGAATGTGCGCGACTTTTGGCGCTTGCGCGAAGCGGCGTGGCGGATTGAACTGGATTTTGCGGGTTGCGGGTTCGTGAATTGCTACGTTCAATACTATTTGTCGCGTAACAAACCTGTAAATCCCGGTAGCCTGTGCGTCGGTCGGGTTGTCAAGTGTTTGTCTTGCACGATTGCACGGCGGGTGCATGCGCGGGACGTTTTCGGTGATGATCTTCGCGCTCTGCCAGTGTGAAGGAAAGGAAGCTGTACGATGGCAACAAAACGGCTGAAAAGCTTTGAACCGGGCCACGGCTTTACCCGGCAAGACTGGGATACAGTTTCAGACAGCCCGGAGATAACGCCTGAACTCTTGCAAAATGCCCGTCCTTTTGCGGAAGTTTTTCCTGATCTGGCGGCAAGCATCCGGCGGGCGCGTGGCAAGCAGAAACTGCCCACGAAGCAATTGGTAAGCTTAAGGATTGATCAGGACGTTTTGGAGGCGTTCAAAGCGTCCGGTTCGGGCTGGCAGAGGCGGATGAATGATAGTCTTCGCAAAGCGATGAAGCTGCAAGGGCAGATCGGTTAACGGCGCGGCTCGCACATCAAGTGCTTCGATGACGGGGCTGCTTCGTCATCCGAAGCCCG
>CAMCXA010000072.1 GCA_945883115.1 Alsobacter soli | reverse complement strand
TGCGTGATCCCCTCCATTCCTGCCTGATCGGGGTAGCTCCCCTTCGAACTGAGCTGAAGATATTGCTCCATGATCGCCGCGGCATGGGATCGGTGAAAGCGGTCATCCTCCGGCATATTGGCCTGCATCAGGCGCAATTTCACATCCGGCACATGCGCCGACGGCGGCACGGACAATCGCAGTACGCCAAATCCCGTAATTCCCGCCAACACAAGAACCGCCATCAGCGGAGCTACGATTTTCTCTCCCCGCCTCCGTCCTGAAAACAAACAAAGCGGCGCCGCAAAAATGGCAACGGCCAAAAAATCAAGGCCATGACTACCGATCACCGAGGCAATTTGCGCCGTCTCCAGCGTTCCTCCCAAGGTCATACCGAAACTGTTCCACGGAAACCCGGTCAGAACAGTCGCCCTCAACCATTCGGAAACGCCCAATCCGAACCCAAGCGCCAGAATACGTCGCCCGCTCGAATCCCATAGGCTCCGCGCTATCCCGAATCCAATGGCCGTAAAAATCGCCAGCAGGGCAGGCAATCCCAGAACACCCAGAGGCAGCGCCCACGCGAACTGATCGGGATCAACCAGAAAAGCCGCGCCCAGCCACCAGAGTCCGCCGACAAAATACCCGAAGCCAAGCCACCAGCCATAAATCGCCGCTTGCCTGACGGAACGGGAGTGATCAATCAGCCACACCGCCATCATCATCGGCACAAGCAAGGCCGGAATCACGGAAAATGGCGGCATCGCCAATGCACCGACACACCCGGCAATCCACGCCATTAATAGCCGTTCAACCCGCCCCGTCGCCGCCAGCCTGCCCGCAATGATCTCGATCATCTCGGCCCATCAAGACCGGTCGGGCGAAGGCCCGTCAGAAACATCGGTGGCCGGCTCCTCCGCTGTCGCTGTCTTCTCGCCAGATTTCACCCTTTTGATCACGGCTTCGCCATCAATTACGACGACACGCTTGTGCACCCGCACGCGCTTCAACCGCCTTGGATCAGCATCGAGAATTTCGAATTCCAGCATGTCATGGTTGGAGATGATCTCGCCGCGGATCGGCACCCGCCCCGCCAGCGCACCCACCAAACCGCCGATCGTCTCGACATCCTCGGCAATGTCTTCGTTCATCAGCTCGATATTGATCACTTTCGAGACATCTTCCAGATTGGCCCGCGCATCGATAACAAAACTGCCATCCGCCATCGGCATGATCATCGGCGTCTCGTCGAGATCATGCTCGTCCTCGATATTACCGACGACAATCTCGACCAGATCCTCAATGGAGACCAACCCGTCCGTTCCGCCATATTCGTCGATCACAAGCGCCATATGCGTGCGCGTCGTCTGCATCTTGACCAAAAGATCAAGCGCGGGCATCGACGGCGGCACAAACAGCACCGGTCGCAATATCTTCGCCGCCGAAAGCGGCATGGTCAGGTCGACCTTGCCGAGATCAGGCACACCGACAGGAATTTTCTTCCGCCGCCCGCCCGGCACCTTCTCCGCCCGTGCTGCAATAAAATCGATAAAATCGCGGATATGGATCATCCCGCGCGGATCATCCAGCGTTTCCGAATAGGCCGGCAACCGCGAATGCCCCGCCGTCCGGAAAATCCGCAACAGATCACCAAGCCCCGTATCAATCGGCACGGAAACAATATCGGCGCGCGGCACCATGACGTCATAAACCCGCTGCGCCCTCAGCCCCAGCACGTTCTTCAGCATTTCCCGCTCGCGCGGCGAGAAATCATCCGTCGTGCCCGCTTCCGCCAGCGCCTCTTCGATATCACCCCGGATCGAAGCAGATTGGCGTAACCCGATCCGCGCCAGCAAGCGGCCTACAAAAGTATCGCTCGATGCTCCATCCTGCGGTTCGCTTTGGCGTCCCGTCTGCTGGTCAATGTCGTCGGAATCGTTCTGTTTCATGGCCTTGATGTTCAAAATTATCTCTTTATCTGGAGGCCCACGCCCCGCTTTGCAAGTGATTATACCCGGTAAGGGTCCGCAATACCAAGCTCGGCCAGCACCCGTGTCTCAAGCGCTTCCATCCGTTCTGCTTCCTGATCGGTCTCGTGATCATACCCGATCAGATGCAAAAATCCGTGCACCATCAAATGCGCAACATGATCGGCAAACGGCTTGTCTTCATCCGCCGCCTCGCGCTCGACCGTCTCGAACGCGAGAATAACATCACCAAGAAACGGCGAGGATGAAATCTTGTCCGCTTCCGCTGCCGGAAACGAAAGCACGTTCGTCGGCTTGTCCATTTTCCGCCAGGCACGATTAACCTCGCGCACCCGCGCATCATCCGACAACATCACGCTCACTTCGGCCCCGTCCATCAACGCGACCCCGGCCATGCGAGCCGCCATGCCGATGGCCTTCTGTGCCAGCGCATCAAACACGGCAAGATCGCCCCAAAGCTCGCTTTCCTGCCCGACATCGATACTGATCTCTGTCATGCGCCCGAAAGCTCTTTCGCCTTGCGATCCTCGGCATCATAGGCGCCTACGATCCGACGCACGAGATCATGCCGCACGACATCGCCCTCCGCAAACCTGATACGGCCAACGCCCTCGACACCCTGCAAAATCCGCGTTGCCTCGACCAATCCCGACTTCTGCGATGGCGGCAGATCAACTTGCGAGGGATCACCCGTCACAATCATGCGCGATCCCTGCCCGAGCCGCGTCAGCACCATTTTCATCTGCATTGTCGTTGTATTTTGCGCTTCATCCAGCAGCACGACAGCATTGCTCAATGTCCGCCCGCGCATGAAGGCGAGCGGCGCAATCTCGATCATGCCGGTTTGGAGCGCACGTTCAACATGCCGCGCCTCCATGAAATCATAAAGCGCATCATAAATCGGCCTCAGATACGGGTCGACCTTTTCGCGCATGTCTCCCGGCAGAAATCCGAGCCGTTCCCCCGCTTCCACTGCCGGGCGCGAGAGAATCAACCGCTCGACATGCCCCTGCTCCATCAATTGCACCGCATAGCCCACAGCCAGCCACGTCTTGCCGGTTCCGGCAGGCCCTTCGGCAAACACCAGTTCATTGCTCTTGAGCGCCCGCAAATAGCCATGCTGCGCCGCGTTTCGCGCCCTCACCCGCTTCCGCCGTGTAACGATCTCGTCAAACGACGCCTCTTCCACAACCAAGGACGGGCTCGATGGAAAGAGCGAGCCCTGATAAGCCGCCTCCTCGATCGCGCCGTCCACATCACCCGCAACGATCTGAACCCCCGCTAGCACCCGCTCATGCAACCGGCCCAGCACGCGCATGGCTTGCTCCATCGCGCCGGTCGGACCTTTCAGGCTCACTTCATTGCCATTCGCAACCGCGACAATCCCGAGCCGTCGTTCGATCTGCGTCAGATTTTGGTCGAAATGGCCAAAGACCAATCCGGCGATACGATTATCCTCGAAGCTGAGGCGGCCATCCGATATTTCCGTTCCTGCCTCTTTTGCCGTCGCAGGAACAAGGCGGGTCACATTGTCGCCGGTTCTCAAATGCTCGTCTCCTTGTGTTTCATGCGGCCTCAACCGCCAAAAGATCACCCACCAGACTATTCGCCGTCACCCGCGCAATGCGCACCGGCGCGATCTTGCCGATCAGTGACGCATCGCCCGCAACAGCCACTGCCGAAAGATACGGACTTTTCCCGGCAATCTGCCCCGCATGCCGCCCGGCCCGCTCGAACAGCACATCCACCGTCTGACCGACCATCCCGTCGAGAAATGCCGTCTGCTGCTGCAATATCAATGCCTGCAAGGCATGAAGCCGTTCCCGCGCCACATCTTCAGGCACTTGCTCGGAAATTTCCGCCGCAGGCGTTCCGGGCCGCAGGCTGTAGCTGAACGTATAGGCGCTCGCAAACCCCACCTCGCGCACCAGCGCCATCGTCTCCTCGAATTCCGCATCCGTCTCACCCGGAAACCCGACAATAAAATCCGACGAGACCGCAATGCCCGGGCGAACTTTCCGCACCTTTTCAATCGTCCTCAGATACGCATCAACCCGATGCTTCCGGTTCATCGCCGCCAAAACCCGATCAGACCCCGATTGCACAGGTAAATGCAGAAACGGCATCAACTCCGGTAGCTCACCATGCGCCTCGATCAACTCGTCATCCATATCCACCGGATGACTTGTCATATAGCGCAGCCGCTCGATCCCCTCGATCTTCGCAATCCGCCGCATCAGCGTCGGCAATGAGACCGCCCGCCCCCGCTCATCCACCCCGTGATAGGCATTCACATTCTGGCCCAGAAGCGAAATCTCCCGCACGCCATGCGCCGCAAGCTGCTCCGCCTCCGCGACAATCTTCGCGACCGGCCGCGAGACTTCCGCCCCCCGCGTATAGGGCACCACACAAAACGTACAGAACTTGTCACACCCTTCCTGAACCGTCAAAAACGCCGTAACCCCGCGCGACCGGATGGCCGGGCCGGACGCCTTCGGCAAAAGATCAAATTTATCGACCGGCGGAAATTCCGTATCGATCTGCGCCTTTTCCTTCAATCGGGCGCGCTCGAGAAGTGCTGGCAGCTCCTGATAACTCTGCGGCCCGACGACCACATCCACCGCATTCTGCCGCCGGATAATTTCCGCGCCTTCAGCCTGCGCCACGCAACCCGCGACAACAATCTGCAATTCACGGCCATTCTCGGCCCGTGCCTTTTTCGACTCGCGCATCCGCCCGAGTTCCGAATAGACTTTCTCCACCGCGCGCTCGCGAATATCGCATGTGTTCAAAATAACGAGATCGGCATCGCCCTGCGTCTGCGTTTCCTCATATCCGGCACCGACCATGACATCGGCCATGCGCTGGGCATCATATACGTTCATCTGGCAGCCATACGACTTGATGAACACCTTCTGGGACTTATGCGTCGACATGAAACTCCCTGAGTCGCCTTGCGTGCAGTTTACACGAGCTTTGAGAAAAACACTCTCTTTTCTGCAACACTCTCGTCAGTAAGTCGCCGCCCGCGAAAGTGATCCTTGTCCCCTGCGCATCGTTTCCGTCAAGGCCTGTCGCACCGCTTGCTCGGCTGATTTTGTCAATACTTTGCGGTTTTGTGGCAATAAGTCATCGCCTGTTGCCGGGATAGGCGGACAGAAAACCACAGCCGCCTCGATTGGCCCGCCGCCAATAATGCCGCCGAGATGCGACAATAACGTCATATCCCCGTACCATGAGATCGCCGGGCGATCCTTCCTGCCAATCGGCAAGCCGCCCCGGCTTTTGTAGGTCACGAGAACCGGTTGAACAACGCATCCCGCCTCACCCATCCCGTCCTGAACCGCGCCGACAAGCGCCGATTTGAACGGCAAGACGCGGTTCCCGTCATTCGTTGTGCCCTCGGCAAACAAAACGATGGCATCCCCGCCCCTCATCCGCGTCTGAATGCTCTCGACCGCCCGCTTGGTCGCAGAGCGCCGCTCGCGCTCCACAAAGATGGACCGCTGCAACCGCGCAAACGTTCCGAAAACCGGCCAAGCAGCCACATCCGACTTCGCAATAAACGACATCGGCATCACGCTGCTCAGCACCACAATATCAAGCCATGAGGAATGGTTCGAGAGGATCAGCAAGGGCCGATGATCGGCAATTTCTCCATCCACCGAAACCTGAACGCGGAACAGGCGGCAGACAAAGCGATGAAAGACAACCGGCAAATGGCCCGCCACGCCCGATCCGGATTTCAGAGCCAGCCATTGCACGCCCATCAGCACAATCGTGACAGGAACCAACAGTACCGTTACTGAAAAGACCCGCAGACGGGACATTTATTCGCCTCGTATTTTCCGCACTCTCGCGGCTATTTTCACGCCAGAATCACCGGGTATGCCTGAGCCTGTATCACTGAAGTGAACGCTTCATGACAATGGCCGTCGCCGTACTCCCGTCTGCTTTGTGATAATACGCATCGCGCTGGCCAATCCGCTCAAATCCCAGCCGCTGATAGAGCGCCCGCGCGGGCATATTCCCCTCTTCAACTTCCAGAAACAGCGACACAATCCGCCGCGACACCAATTTTTGCTGGTGGAACCGCATCAGCCTGGAGCCAAAACCACTCTTTCGAAACCGCTTCCGGATAACAATCGACAATATCTCCGCCACGTCAGCAGCGACCCTCGACACGACAAACCCCGCCAATGTGCCGCCCGAACGGCCCACATAAACACCATCCGCGACAATCGAACGATCCGCCAGCATCGCCTCGAAATCCCCACTGCTCCAGGGCGCCATAAACCCGCCCTCGGCATGGGCCTCCGCAAGCTTTGCTGCATCTTTGACCGGAACGGAACGAAAAACTGGCGTGCTATTTTTCCGAAAAAGCCCTCGAAGCCAGCCCAACAGCCGTTCAAACATGGCTCACGCGCCCATTCGTCTGCGGGTGCGCATCGGGTGCCTTCAGATAAACGGGCGTCGGCGGTGCAAATTCCGGATTGGCTGAAACGCCAAGCCGCGCAATCCATCCAAGATCAGGCCCGTCAAGTTGATCAACCGCCTCGGGATGGATGCCCTCCATCTGCAAAGCACGCGCAAGCATCGCCGCGCCCGAACCGACGACACGCACGGAACGGGATTTAACCGCCGCAATCAGCGCTTCAATCGAATAGATCTGCGGTGGCCGGAACACCTGCCCCGCCCCGCTCACAATTTGCGCATACATATGCCCATGCCGCGCATCTATTGCACTGACAATCAGGCTACGCTCGTCGCCGTCAATCAGGGGCACGGTAAACGCCGTCAGTGTTGTAATGCCCACGGCGGGAACCTCGAGCCCCAGCGCAATTCCCCGCGCCGCCGAAAGCCCGACCCGCAACCCAGTAAAACTCCCCGGCCCGACCGACACCGCAATCTTGTCGATGGAACCAAACCCGCCTTCAACTTTTGAAATCACCCGTTCAACCAACGGCATCAGCGCTTCCGCATGCCCTCGATCCATCTGCAGACTTTCCGACGCGATAAAAATATCGGTCGCGCTGTCCATCACACCCGCAGAGCATAGCCCCAACGCTGTATCGATGGCCAAAATACGCAAGAGAGCCCCTTAATTCAGATGATTGACGCAAACGCGTCAAAGTCGGGTTTCGGCGACCGTGGAAACAGATCCCTGCCCGCGTCACCATATCCAATATTACATAAAAAATTCGATTTGATCCGCCCGCCCCGGAAAAACGCCGCATCGACGCCCGCCTGATCAAAACCGGACATCGGCCCGCAATCAAGCCCGAGCATCCTCGCCGCAAGCATCAGATAAGCACCTTGCAACGTCGAATTGCGGAAGGCCGTCGCCTGGATGAGCGCGTCATTCCCGGCAAACCAGCTTCGCGCATCGGCATGGGGAAACAGCGTCGGCAACGTATCGATGAAATCGAGATCATACCCGATGATAGCCGTCACAGGCGCTGCCATCGTTTTCTCGACATTGCCTCCGCCGAGAAACGGCTTCAACCGCGCCTTCGCCTCGACTGATTTCACGAAAACGATCCGCGCGGGCAAGCAATTGGCCGATGTCGGCCCCATTTTCATGAGGTCTGAAATGGCCTTCAATTGCGCGTCCGTCACAGGCTTGTCGAGCCACGCATTGAATGTCCGCGCCTCGGTAAAAACCTGCCGCAACGCTTTATCATCAAGTGGTTCGCCGGTCATCGGATCTCGCCTTCCGCTCTGTCGTCAGACAGCCTGAACTTCGCGCACATCAGGCAGGAAATGCTTCAGCAAATTCTGGATGCCATGCTTCAGCGTCGCCGTTGACGACGGGCAGCCCGAGCAGGATCCCTTCATCGTCAGATAGACAATCCCGTCACGAAATCCCTTGAACGTAATATCGCCGCCATCGCCAGCAACCGCCGGGCGAATCCGCGTTTCGAGCAATTCCTTGATCGTCTCCACCGTCTCGGCATCGGACGCCTCGAAAAATTCTTCCTCGGATGCATGTTCTGCACCGTCCGCATCGCTGAGCAATGGCTCGCCGCTCAAAAAATGCTCCATAATCGCGCCGAGTACAGCCGGCTTCAAATGCTGCCATTCTCCGTCCGATTTCGTCACCGAGACGAAATCACTCCCGAAAAAAACACCATTGACGCCCTGCACATCAAACAGGCGTCGCGCCAGAGGCGAGCGCGCCGCCATCTCGGGGTCGCGGATATCAAGCGTTCCCCCGGGCATCACGTCGCGGCCGGGAATAAACTTCAAAGTCGATGGATTTGGTGTCGCTTCAGTCTGGATAAACATTCTACCTCTCCTCGCCGGTTCAAAGCCGGCAGGTCTTGGCCAATCGCGTCGAAATGACGCCTCGTCTTCATATAAACCCGAATGCCCGCAAGTTTAAGGAGAAACTTCTCAGGGCACATAAAATTCTTTCATATGTATCTACGATAGGAATCCGCGTTTCAGATCACATTCCGCTCAAGCAACGGGCGGTTTGCAATAACCCGCTCAAATCCGAGAGCGGACAGATCAAGCGACCTATACCCGCCATGCACGATTAATTCCGCAATCCCCCGCCCGACAGCCGGGCTTTGCTGCAATCCATGGCCGGAAAACCCGTTCGCCAGATAGAAATTCCGCAAATCACCCGCCGGTCCGATAATCGCATTATGGTCCAGCGCGCACATATCATAATGCCCCGCCCATGCACGCCCTGGCTTGATCGCTTCGAATGCCGGGATCCGGTGCGCGAGATTAGGCCAGTACAATTCCTCAAACAGGTTCCATTCAACCTCGAACGAATCCGAGTCGGGATCCTCCTCGCCCGGCGAACCACCACAGAGATAGAGCTGCCCGTCGGGACCCGGCCCACCTTCCGGTCTGCACCACGTCCCGCTCGTATCAATAATCAAAGGCACGCGCCCGAGCGGCGTCTTGAACGTGAAGCTGAACACGCAACGTTTTTTCGAATGCACCGGAATATCGATCGCCGCCGCCGCCGCGAGTTGTCGTCCGCCCGACGCACCCGACGCATTCACCAGCGCGCCGCACGCGATCCGCGTTCCGTCGTCGAGAATAACCGCGTCAACCTTCCCGCCCGACCGCTCGACGCCCGTCACCATGCCCTGCACATAGACAACCCCGAGGCTCCGCGCCTTTTTGCGGAACGCCTGCATCAATCCCCAGCCGTCAAACCACCCTTCGCCCGAACGCCCCCAGCAGGCCGCTGCAATTTCGTCCGGATTGAAATACGGAAACTGCTTTTGCAAAGCGTCCGGCTCGAGAAACACAATATCCGCGCCTTCCGCCGTCTGGAGCGCCTGATTTTCCTGCAAAATCATCCGCCCCGCCTCGGTCCCGAGATAGAGATAGCCATATTCGGTAAAATGCAGATCCGGCTGATCATCCCCCACCGCGAGCCGCTCGCCGATACTCTTGATAAACTCCAGCCCGAACATGGAAATCCGGATATTCACGGCGGATGAAAATTGCTGCCGGATCGACGCCGCCGACAAGGCCGACGCCGAAAACTGGTAGGTCGGGTCCTTCTCCACCACCACAATCGACCCCGAAAAATCAGGACTAGACGCCAAGTGATACGCAATTGACGACCCGATTGCCGCCCCGCCCGCAATCACAACATCCGCGGAATGCGGCATCTCGGAAACATGATTCATCAAATTCTTCCGTTCAGCGGTTCTTGAAGGCGGCGGGCCGCTTCTCGAGAAAGGCCGCCATGCCTTCCTTCTGGTCTTCGGTCGCAAACATCGATTGAAACGCCCGCCGCTCGAAACGCACGCCTTCGGCTTGCGTCGTCTCAAACGCCCGGTTGATCGCTTCCTTCGTCAACATCACGCTTGTGAGCGAGTAAGAAGCGATTGTCGCCGCGGTCTTCATCGCATCCTCGAGCAAATCAGCCACCGGCACAATCCGCGCGACAAGCCCCGACCGTTCCGCTTCCTGCGCATCCATCATCCGGCCCGTCAGGCACATTTCCATCGCCTTCGCCTTGCCGACCGCGCGTGTCAGGCGTTGCGTGCCGCCCACGCCGGGCATGATCCCGAGCCTGATTTCCGGCTGCCCGAATTTCGCCGTGTCCGACGCGATAATCATGTCGCACATCATGGCAAACTCGCACCCGCCACCCAGCGCAAACCCGGAGACCGCCGCAATCAGCGGCTTCCGCCGTGCTGCAACCCGATCCCACGCGGAAACAAAATCATCCAGATACGAACTCGGATAGGTCAGGCTCTGCATTTCTTTGACATCGGCCCCCGCAGCAAACGCCTTCTCGGACCCCGTAATCACAATCGCGCCAATCGTCGCGTCCGCCTCGAATGCGTCAAGCGCCTGATTAACCTCGCGGATCACCGTTGAATTCACCGCATTCAGCACATCCGGGCGGTTGAACGTAATCAGCCCCACCTTGCCGCGAATTTCCGATTTGATCGTCTCATAGGTCATGGCCAATCCCTTCGCCGTTCCACTCATCAAAACTGCTACCCCGAAGCGCCCCGATCATCAATCGGCGCGCGTCATTTCTGGCACGTCGCACAATAAAAACTCGACCGACCCGACTGCACGATGCGCTTGATCACACCGTCACACCCCGGCGTCGGACACGCCTCACCCTCCCGGTCATACACCCGGAACCGGTGCTGAAAATACCCGAGCGACCCATCCGTTTGCGCATAATCGCGCAAAGTTGACCCACCCGCCGCCACCGCCTCGTTCAGCACGTCCCGGATCGCAACCGCCAACCGCTCCGACCTTGCCGTCCCTTTGCCTGCTTTCGTCGCAATCGTGCCAGCGAGTCGCTCCGGCGAAAGCCCCGCCCGATGCAACGCCTCGCACACATAAATATTGCCCAGTCCCGCCACGAGACGCTGATCAAGCAGAGCAGCCTTCAGCGGCGTCTTCTTCCCCGCATACAAGCCCGCGAGCACATCGCCATCGAGCGCATTGCCCAGCGGCTCGATCCCCATCAACCGGAAATGGCGGCTCTGCTCAAGCCCGTCCCGCGCGACAATATCCATCGAGCCGAACCGCCGCGGGTCATTATACGTCACCACCGTCCCGTTCGAGAGATGGAACACCACATGGTCATGCGTCATTATGCCATCGGGTTTGAAATGGAAGTCGCCCGGCGCCGTCACCCGCTCCGCTTCCGTCACAGTAAACCGGCCACTCATCCCCAGATGCATGATCAATGCTTCACCTGAGGACAAATCCGCGATCAGAAACTTCGCCCGCCGCCCCAATGCTCGGATCGTCTGCCCTTCGAGCCGCTCGACAAACCTGTCCGGAAACGGAAATCGCAAGTCTTTCCGCCTTTGTTCAACCCGCACAAAGCGTGCGCCGGTCATCGCAGGCTCAAGCCCGCGACGCACTGTTTCGACCTCGGGAAGCTCCGGCATCCGCGTCTCCTCAATTCTCCCCCGAGCACATAGCGTCTTGACGCGCCACGCGCTATGGTCTTGACCGTTATCGAAACATGAAACGGAAAGACCCGCGTGAACGCAGACCAGACCACGGACGATCGGCAGGACAGTTCAGACGAAACACATTTCGGTTTCGCCTCGATTCCGCTCGGCCGGAAGCAGGCCCTCGTCGATGACGTGTTCCACAAGGTCGCCTCGCGCTATGACTTGATGAACGATCTCATGTCGGTCGGCCTGCACCGCGTCTGGAAAAACGCCCTCGTCTCCACGCTCCGGCCCGGCAAGAACCGTTCGTTTAACCTCCTCGACGTTGCGGGCGGCACCGGCGACATCGCCTTCCGCGTCATGGAGGCTTCCGGCCCCCGCGCCAGCGCCACCGTGCTCGATATTAACGGCGAAATGCTCTCCGTCG
>CAMCXA010000071.1 GCA_945883115.1 Alsobacter soli | reverse complement strand
AAATAGGTTTCTCCGTTGGGACGAGCGATCTCCACAATGCCGGAGCTGATCACTGTGCTACAATCTTCGTGAATGAAAATATCTTGATGAATAAAGCCAAATTCCAATCCAAGCGATTGCGCAAGCGACCTATAAAACGTGATTTCGCTGACAAAACCCTCGGCAATTAAAACATCTGGGATTGTCATTCCAAGCTGCGAAGCTTTTGCAATACCTTGCTCGATAACATCTAGCGGAACACCATATTGGCTGAGGTGAGCAACGCACAAAGGAAGACAACCACTTTCTGGAATATGCGACACTGCCCCTTCAAAACATTCGTTTTGAATAATTGAGTCTTGCGGTGGTGTTGGAGGTTCAAACCCAAACGGTCCCATCTTCGAGCCAATTCAACTTATTTCTGACGTAGCAATTATCAAAAATAATCAGAATGAAAGTAACTGTCCGAAAGGACAGCTTTTTAGGCTGAAATTTTGAATTTCCTGTCCTTTTGTACAGTTGACATTACAGAAAAATCGTCGGGAGCCCATTGACCTGATATACTTGGCTTTCTAGTGTTCAACCACTTCCGGGGCACCTCGATGCTCCAACTGTCAAGCACCCGCCAAAAAATTGAGCTAATGGTGAATTCCGAAAGCCTATAATGACCCTAACTGACTTAAATTCCGAACAAACCCTGCTTGAAGCCGCGAGTGTCTCTGCCGCTTGGCCATTTGAGGAGGCGAGGAAGCTCGTCGAGCGCATTAACCGCACCGGTCAGAAAACAGTCATTTTTGAGACGGGATATGGCCCGTCGGGACTACCGCATATTGGTACGTTCGGTGAGGTGGCACGCACAACAATGGTGCGCAATGCATTCCGCGTTTTGACGGAAGACAAGGTTCCCACAAAGCTACTCTGCTTTTCGGACGACATGGATGGCATGCGCAAAGTGCCGGACAATGTGCCTAATCGGGATTCGCTCGCTGAGCATCTTCATCGACCGTTGACGCGCGTACCTGACCCGTTCGGTGAATTTGAAAGCTTCGGCCATCATAACAATGCCATGCTCCGCAGGTTCCTAGATACGTTTGGCTTTGACTATGAGTTTGCAAGCGCGACGGAGTATTACACATCAGGCCGTTTCGATGATATTTTGCTGCGAGCCGCCGAACGTTATCAATCGATCATGAACATTATGCTGCCAACTCTGGGGGTAGAGCGCCAGGGAACCTATAGCTGCTTTCTTCCGATTTCACCCAAAACAGGTCGCGTACTCTATGTGCCGATGAAGCATGTTGACGGAGTGAACGGCGCGATAACCTTTGATGACGAGGACGGTAGCGAGGTTACGCTGCCAGTAACAGGGGGTAACGTTAAGCTGCAGTGGAAACCCGATTTCGGCGCGCGTTGGGCAGCGCTCAACATTGACTTCGAAATGTATGGCAAGGATCACCAACCGAATACTATCGTCTACGACTCCATTTGTCGTGCGCTTGGCGGCGAGCCACCCGAACATTTCGTTTACGAACTGTTTCTCGACGACAAAGGGCAGAAGATTTCTAAGTCTAAGGGCAATGGCATCACGATTGACGATTGGCTAAAATATGCCAGTCCCGAAAGCCTCGCGCTCTTTATGTATTCCAAGCCGCGTGAAGCGAAGAAGCTATATTTTGATGTCATCCCGCGCCAAGTGGACGACTATTTGACGTTTCTTGAGAAGTTTCCTGCACAGCCAATCAAAGAGAAGCTGGGAAATCCCGTGTGGCATATCCACGGGGGCCATCCTCCAACAGTGGAAACTGTCACCGATGCAATTGGTCACGTGGCATCAATTTCATTCGCAATGTTGCTCAATCTCGTTGCAGTCGCCAATTCCGATGACAAACAGGTGCTTTGGGGTTTCATCAGGCGATACGCGCCAGGAGTAACCGCCGAAAACCATCCGAAATTGGACCAAATGGTAGGTTACGCTGTTGCTTACTTCCGCGATTTTGTTCGACCTACAAAAACATACAGGCCGCCGACAGAATTAGAAGCCACGGCACTAACAGATCTGGCCGGAGCGCTCGCCTCACATGAAGGATCAACAGATGGCGACGCCCTTCAGGCGGTCATCTACGAAATCGGTCGCAAGCATTTCCCCGATGTCAGCGGCAAGACCAAGAGCCCTGATGGTCGTCCGGGCGTCTCGCAGCAATGGTTCTCGACACTGTATCAGGTTTTGCTTGGTGCAGAGCGCGGTCCACGATTTGGCTCGTTTGCCGCGCTCTACGGTGTTTTGGGCACTCAAAATTTGATCTCAAAAGCCCTCGCGGGTGTATTGATTTCGGAGCAAGCGGATTATCTTGCAAAATTGAAGCAGTCTAAGGACTTCTGAGAACAACGGTTTATGTTCCAGTTTATTGGCTAGCCCACAATATCCGGTTGACGGAAACGACGTCGGCTACTGCATAATTGCGTTCAGCTGCCCCCCGTTTTGGGAGATCAATATCGATCGTCCTGTTGGTCTTTCGCTTAAGAATACCAGCGACAAGATCGTCATTTCTCAACCTGATTAAAACTCTATCACCCCGCCGGAGCGGGACAGTTGGTGAAGCGATTAAGATGTCATTCTCACGATACATGGGAAGCAACGCGTCACTATCGAGCTCAATGGCAAATACAAGATCAATTGGCAGATCTGGAAACTCAATTTCGTCCCAATCTTCGCCAATTGGATTTCCGGCAGCATCAAAGGCCGATATCAGTTTTGAATAGGTGACCAGCGGCAGCACGCGCGACGAACGCGGAGGTCTATCGACTTGAATCAATGAAATAAAGCCGTCGAGGTCCATACGGGTCGATGACAGAATTTTCGAGATTGACTCAGTAGAGGGCCATCTTAATCGTCCATCACGTGACGTTCGCTTTGATTTGTTAAATGTCGTAGGGTCAAGACCAGCACGCTTAGCTAATCCTGATACAGAAAGCCCGTTTCGGCCCGCTAAACTATCAATAGCGGCCCATATTTGACCGTGAGTTAGCATTGAAGTCTCGTTTGGTAAAGCCATGATGAATACCATCCATTGTTGTTACATAAGACAATAATCTGTACCTATTGTCTATATAGGTAATTTGTCCGATAAATTGCAAGCAGAATTTCGTGACCTTTTTTGAAATTTCTTTAGCTCTCAAATATCCGGCCATTTCCGAGCACGATGCAGGAGGGGCATGCCGCGAAATATTGCTCATTTTTAGATGATCGATTTATAGTCAGGGATGGGCGGAAGCTACCGATAATCGTTGGCACACACTTGTTGGCATTGATCAAAAGAAATTGTATCGTTTATATGAGACGTCAGATGGGTATGCCCAGCGTCCCAAGGAACTAATTGCCTATTCGATACAGCGATCGGCTTGAAATATAAATTCAAACTCGGGGGATAACACATGATAAAACGATTTTTTTCTGCTGCCACTTTTGCGATGTTCATGTTTGGCACCGCGTCAGCGGCTGATCTCGGTGGAAAAGTCCTTAAAGTAGGCTCAGATACCACCTACCCGCCAATGGAAACCGTTGACCCTGCGACAGGGCAAATTGTTGGATTTGATGTTGACCTCGTGAATGCGATCTGCGCCAAGATCAACTGCAAAGCTGAATTCGTTACGACTGCTTGGGACGGTATATTTGGTGCTTTGCAACAGGGAAGTTTTGATCTTGTGGCATCCGGGGTCTCTATCACCGACGAGCGCAAACAGACCATGGATTTCACCGAGCCATACCTTATTGTGAGCCAGGCTGTTTTGCTGCGGGTCGCGGATGAAGGCCTGACGATCGACGAATTCAAGACAAAAGGCTATAAGCTAGCTGCACAGACCGCAACAACCAATGCAACCTTGGCAGAAGAGCTTCTGGGGCGCGATAATGTCGCACTCTATGATACGTTCACCGGCGCAGTGGTCGCTCTTAAGAATGGCGACGTCAAAGGTGTTATAATTGATGGTACAAGTGCCGCGGCTTATGGAAAAGAATTTGCCGGAGAACTTGTTGTAGGAATCAAGGGGTTAAAATCAGATCCTCTCGGTCTGGTCTTCAAAAAAGGCGATGAGCGGCGCGATGCCTTTAACGAGGGCCTCAAGGCAATCAAAGCCGACGGCACTGTTGACAAGCTTGTTGCCAAGTATTGGGGCTCTGCCAACTAATAGATCCGACAAAAATGGATATTGTGATCAGCCGGCCCTGCAAGATCATGGGCCGGTTGCTTCACCCTGATCACGATTGGCATTACGATGATAACTCGTTTGGCACGGATCCGACCCAGTAATCTCGTTATCTTCGCTGCGCTACCCTTTATCATCTACCTTTTTTCGTCGGTTCCTAATTATCGCCGTTCGTTCATCGCCATTCTCGGCGTTGAAAGTGGAGCACTAACATTATTGGCCAGTGCAGCTTTAGTGTTCATGATTTTCTTTTTTGGAACCCTACTTCCATTCTTTTCTCTAAGAGATAGGTTAAACACTAAACGCCAACGCTCGATAGCGCTTACCGCGCTTTTTTTAAACGTGTTTCTCGCCTACTATCTCGCAGCAATTGCTGATATTTCAATGTTTATCGGCTCAATCGTTGCAAACCTAGTTGATCCAAGCCAATCGGAAATGGTCGTCCGCGCAGTAACGCCGAGACGCCTCACACCCGACGCGTTGTTACACGTCTCCGCAGCTTTTCAACACTTAACCTGGGCGTATGCGGCGCTCACAACTGTCCTATCGGGATTAGTTTTACTGATTTTTTCGAACCGCGATAACATCTTTGCGCGATACTCACTCATTGCTCTTTTCATCCTGAATGGAAGTGGTCTACTTTTTCTCCTGCTTGTGGCCCATCTTGGCTTTGCATCAGGGCTTTTCACCTCAATCCGAGCCGGTCTTTTCGCGTATCTTCTTGCAGCTATTCTCGGCTTAATCTGGGCAAGTATGCTCCGGATGACGTTAAAGCGTTACACGATTGCAATTTATGCCACCGTCTCGTGCGTAATGCTTGCCAGCGCTCTCGCGTTCTATTTCCAGCCAAAAACTACCTATGTATTGGCAGGCAGCCTTGAAAACAGCGTAGCAATCATCAAGGGGACGCCCAAATCCCTGGTAGACGCTATTCGATACGGCCAGTTTGATGCCTCGATAACTCGGGAAATCGGACTCAGAAGCGCAGCGTCGCCGGAACATGCGCTAAAATTACTGGCGGATAGGAAAGAGGTATCGGCTGTATTTCTTCCAATCGACTTCACACCCATTGATTCGACAGAAATCTGGCGAACAGAGTTCCTGCCGGAGCAGTTCCAAACGCCGGCCATTGCCCTCCTCGTCGGTGGATTGCTGCTTGGTCTCTTGACGATCAGTGCTTTTCAGCATCACCGTCATCCGCTTTCCGTCAGTGCCGAGTTTTTTATCGACACCGTCCGCGGCATTCCCATGCTCGTGATCATTCTTTTCATCGGTCTACCACTCGCAGGTTCGATCAAGGACGTCACCGACGGCGCGATTGATCTGCCTAATGTACTGCGTGGCGTTATCGCAATTGCCATTGGCTATTCAGCGTATCTCGCAGAAATATTCCGCGCCGGCATTGAAGCCGTTCCGCGCAGCCAGATCGAAGCCGCACGATCACTCGGCTTGAGCACCTGGCAGTTGGCGCGTTTAGTCGTTTTGCCGCAGGCGTTGCGCATCGTTATTCCACCGTTAGGTAATGAATTCATCGCGATGCTCAAAGATACATCGTTGCTCTCGATCCTCTCGGTTCGAGATATGACCCAGCGCATGCGCGAATTCCAGTCCGCCAGCTTTCTGCCGTTTGCGCCCTTCAACTCCGCTGCTCTTCTCTATGTCTGCCTGACCTTGGCAGCAGCAAGTCTTATCGGATTTATTGAAAGAAAATATGATGTCAAATCACGTTGAGGGTTTTGATGTGCTAATTCAGTCTGCCCGCGCGTTAAAGCTACCATGTCAATTTCTCGTGGGTGCGGCGACCTGTGCGTATCAGATCGAAGGCGCCCCGTTCTGTGACGGAAAGGGGGAAAGCATCTGGGATCGCTTTACAAAGAAGCCCGGCGCGATAATCGACGGATCGTCTGGCGATATCGCCTGTGACCACTATCACCGCATGAGTGAAGACATTGCTCTGATGAAACAGTTGGGTCTCTCAGCTTATCGCTTTTCAACAGCGTGGACGCGGATCATTCCTGATGGAAGTGGCTCCATTAATCAGGCAGGCTTGGATTTTTATTCACGTCTCATCGACGAGCTTCTCGCAGCTCATATCGCACCTTTTCTAACCCTTTATCACTGGGACCTGCCGCAACTACTGCAGGACAAGGGTGGTTGGTATAATCGTGACACCGCGTACCATTTCGCCAATTACGCCGACGCTGTCAGTCGTGCATTTGGTGATCGCGTCAAACATTGGACAACACTCAACGAACCGTGGACATTCTGCTGGTCAGGCTACGCAACTGGAGAAGACGCGCCTGGCCTGAGCGATGGTGCTCGCGGAGGGCTGGTCTCGAGCCATCACGCGCTGTTGGGACATGGACTTGCGGTTCCGCTGATCAGAGCAAATGCACCGGATTCGTCTGTTGGCATTGTGTTTGATTTGAACGTTGTTACCCCGGCAACGACATCTTTATCTGACGTCGCAGCTTCAAAGCGCTTTGAGGGCGCACAAAATCGTTGGTTTCTTGATGCAGTATTCAAAGGTGCGTATCCCGAGGACATGCTAAACCTTTGTGGCGATGTCCTGCCTGAGATCGAGAATAGTGACAATCAGATCATTGCTGCGCCAATCGACTATCTTGGTATCAACATTTATCGCCGATCGATTATGGCGGAAGGTACTGAATTACCCCCTCTGAACTTTCAACGTGTTAGCCCGCCCGGCAACTATTCTGCCGTCAATTACGAAATTTGGCCCGAATGCGTCTATGATGTGTTGCAATATGTGCATCAAAATTATGCTCCAAATGAAATCTTTATTTCCGAGAATGGCCTTGCTCTCGCACATGAAATTGTTACGGATGAGGGTGAAATACATGATCCTATTCGTGGAAAATATCTTGTTGATCACCTTTCCCAGATTGCGCGTGCAGCAAAGGATGGAATTCCGGTGAAAGGATATTTTGTCTGGACTCTGATGGACAATTTCGAATGGGCATACGGTTACACCGTTCCCTTCGGCATTGTTCATGTTGATTTTGAAACCCAGAGACGCCGCATCAAAGATAGCGGTAAAATTTTTGCGATTATTGCGAAAAACTGCTCAGACTCATGATATTCGACCCTAGCTCCACAGTCCTGATTACAGGAGCAAATCGCGGAATTGGACTAGAATTTGTCCGTCAATATGCAGAAATTGGCTGCAAAATCATCGCCTGTTGCCGGAATTCGTTGTCTATAGATGCGGTGCAAGCATTGGATGTCGCTGTTGAAATCGAGCTACTTGATGTCGCGAACTCCACTTCAATAGAGTCACTCGGCAACAGGCTCTCCGGGCGCGCAATAGACCTTGTGATCAACAATGCCGCCGTTCGAGGTCATATTGGTGGTCTCGCTGATATTGATGCTGATGACTTTCTCGCGACGATGCAGGTGAATGTGCTTTCACCGCTCTTGCTCACCCGCGCGCTCCTTCCAGCCCTTTCGTATGGACGGGGTCGAACGGTAGCAATGATCAGCAGTCGGGCTGGATCCATCACAGAAGGGCATGACGATGACGGCGACTACGCCTATCGCTGTTCCAAATCTGCGCTCAATATGGCAACCGCAAAATTAGCTTACGAATTCCGGACGTTAACCGTTATTTCACTGCATCCTGGTTGGGTTAAAACTGACATGGGTGGCCGTGATGCAGAAATTCCGGTTTCTGAAAGCGTTGCCGGTATGAGACGCGTACTCTCAACCCTTTCACCTTTAGCTAGTGGAGCATTTCTAGCCCATGACGGCTCTACCATCGCTTGGTAAGAGAGTCGTATTCATTCAACCACATCAAATGCCCGTTCGAGGACTTGCATAAGCAGGTCGGCATGCTCAGCCGTGAACACCATCGCCGGGCGCATCTTGATGACATTGTCATGCGGACCATCGGTTCCCAATAAGACGCCATATTCCTTGCATTTCTCTACAATTCGTGCGGCATAAGCTGTTGCAGGAACCTTGTTCAGACGATCTTCCACTAGTTCAATACCGAGCATCAATCCACGACCGCGAACATCGCCAATCCGCGGATGCCGATCCATGAGCCTTCGCATCCGAGCCATTAGATCATTGCCAAGCATCAATGCATTTTCACGTAAGTGATCGCGTTGGATAATTTCCAACACTTTCAAGCCGACTGAACACGATACGGCAGAACCACCAAACGTATTGAAATATTCCATCCCGTTGTTGAAGCTTTCAGCAATCTCACGGGTCGTGACGACTGCCGCCATAGGATGCCCGTTTCCAATGGGCTTGCCCATGGTAATGATATCAGGAACAGCCCCTTCACCTTCGAAGCCCCAGAAGTGATCCCCGACACGGCCAAAGCCGATTTGCACTTCGTCGGCAATCACAACAGCACCTGCCGCCCGGGCGGCTGCATAGGCAGCTGGGAGATATCCGGGTGGAAGCACAATCTGTCCCGCGGAACT
Source organism: Alsobacter soli (assembly GCA_945883115.1). Taxonomy (GTDB): domain Bacteria; phylum Pseudomonadota; class Alphaproteobacteria; order Rhizobiales; family Beijerinckiaceae; genus CAIUPE01. The sequence goes on along the minus strand of CAMCXA010000071.1, from coordinate 3,283 downwards.
TGGAAGCGATTCCGCAATAAAGGCCGCCGGCTTGTGCCCTGCCTCGGCAAGTTGATTGATCGCAGTCGTAACCGAGGCTGCGTAACGAGGCCCGATCTCGTCACGCGGCCAATCGACTGGGGCGCGATAGGCATCAGGTAAAGCCGCTTCGCCCGTTGTAGACGGTCTGCCCAATCCACCCTTACGCTTATATTTATAGGGGCTGATTTCAATGAGCGAGATGGCATGGCCATGATAGGCCCAATCAAGTGCCACGACTCCTTGCGCTTGCGTATGCTGGCGAGCAAGCCGCAGCGCGAGATCATTCGCCTCGCTGCCGCTACAGACAAAAGCCGCCACTGTCAGGCTTTTCGGCAACGTCGCCGTCAATGCTTCGGCATAAGAAATGATTGCATCGTGCAGATAGCGCGTATTCGTATTGAGTATCCCCGCCTGCCGCGCCAATACTTCCACGACTTCGCTGTTGGCATGACCGAGATGCGCCACATTATTGTAGCAATCGAGATAGGCACGCCCGCGATCATCATAGAGAAACACGCCCTCCCCGCGCACGATCTTCATTGGAGTCTTGTAGGAAATGCTGAGATTGCGGAGTAGTTTTTCTCTACGAAGCTCCACGATCTCGTCATTTGAACGGCCATGTTGTTCAAATGTCTCCATTGGAACACCGGCAAGCGTTGCCGCATTCGGGAACAGTTCTGCCCAAATTGCCTTATAGTCCGGCTCACCGGCACCGATCACGTCAGCAGCACTTTCCGGCTTATAGGTCAGGATTTGCAGATGCAGATGCGGAGCCCAACCACCATTTTCAGTGTTGCGTCCCAATTGGCCAATCACATCACCCGCTTCTAGAACTTCGCCAAGGTGTCGCGCATGCACCGTGCCTGCGCTCAAATGCCCCCAAAGCGTATAAAACCGGATACCCTCGACGGGATCATGTTGCAGTAAAACGGCGTGGCCATAATCAAGCGGCAAATCGGTTGCATAGAGATCAATGACCGTCCCGGCCAAGGGGGTCCTAACATTCGCACCCGCATCCAGAAACAAATCAAGCCCCAGATGCAGCGACCGGCGATTGCCCGCAGCCATGCGGGAAACAAAAGCTTCGGTCGTATAGACGGGTCGATCCTCACCCCACGGCCCAATGCCCAAGGAGGCTCCTTCCCGGGCAGCAATTTCGAGCCACGCTTTCTCCGCTTCGTCCGGTCGGCCCTCGGCAGAGGCCCGTGCCACGGGATGCATTTTGTCCCCAAAGGGCACAAGTGCCTTCGCCATCATGGCGCAAGGATAATCCAGAACGGGAGTCATGTTTTGTTGATTGGCCTCGATCCAAGCGATAATCGACCGCGCACCCGAAGTTGCCTCAAATCCGCAGGCTTGACGCAAGAGGGCCGAGACGAAAACCGGGTCCATGGGCCGCAAGCGGGTCAAAAGCACCCATGCAGGTGCCTCGCTAATCGCGAGATAGGCATTATCTTCAATCCGCTTCCGTCTCGACGCCGAGAGAGTAACGCTAATCACGAGTCGAAGCGCGATAAGGTCAAACAAGAGATCGATTTCATCCGGCCTTAAGGGATTCACGCGATGGAACCCACCCACAATTCTTGCCGCATCCTCGATTGGTGCGTCGCGGTCCATCATGGCGTAGGCGGCTGCCACTGCGACTTCATTGATCAGGGGTGAGTGCAATGCATCACCAAAATCGATGATCCCGGCAATTCCGCCATCGTATGTCTCATCGACCAACACATTGTAGTCGTTGGCGTCGGCATGAATGACCTGCGCACGGCAGCGTTTTAGTTGCGCTGCAACTCCGCTATCGAACCGATCAAGAAAATAAGTGATGATCTCCCGCCGAGCCGGGTCATCAATAAATTGCAGTCGAGCACGGGAACGACCCGCTTGGGTGAGGTCCCAATCAAAATCACGAATGGCGCCTGCATGGGCAAAGCCCTGCAAGGCTAAGGTTAGCAACCCAAGCGTTTCGCCAAGTCCATCAAATTGTTGTTCCGTCTTTTTACCCAGAGCGAACGGCTTCCCCGGCAGCCATGAAACAGCCCGTACGAAATGAACGCGCCCATCGCTACCCTGACATCGTCCAAGCCATTCACCGTTAAGGGTCTTCCGGATGTTTGGCAAAGGCAGCGAAGGGTACATCTCAAAGGCATGGCTCAGCAAGGCGGCCTGAAAATCTAGCGCCTGTTGATCTTCCGCCCCATTGGCGATCTTGATCACCCAACCTTGACCATTCACTTCTGTCAGCCGGACATTTTGGTCCCGTTCGCTCTCCAGCGCGGCGACAATTCCCTCAAGTCCATAAATTTCACGTACAAGTGCGCAAACTTCATCAAGCGAAAATTGAGGCGGCAATTCGGTAAGTACTGACACAGCGCAGGAATCCTTTTAAATTCGAGCGCTCAATGAGCCTTGAGACCCTGCTTTCGTCAACCCCTCCTGCCACTCTAAATCTTGAATTACGGCCTGAAAACAACGTGCTCTTGTTTAGTCAGCCCTTCTTGGCAAACGGATTAGCCGTTGGGCCACCTTTGCCTTGAGACTGCTGGTAGGCCGATGTTCCACCCTTTGACTGATTCTTGTCGGCTTTTGGCTTTTTTGTCTCTTTATTCCCTTTTAATTGCCCCTTAGCCATGAAATTCCCCTTTGATAGAACGCCCATGAGTGGGCGGTCGGATTTAGCTTAGCAGATTAATGCCTACAAGGATGTCAAAAGAAATACGGATTTCATCGGCAATACACTCAAGTTCTGTTCTGATAAAACGTTCAAACTTCTTAAAAGGGAAATATCGTCTTCAAGCAATTGGCCCCTTGGAACCATGACGACGTAATCGATTGTTTCAAGAACAAAGCTCTAACGTTTAATCTGCAGCAAATTTAAAAAATTGATACATATTTCCTAAAACTCGATAAGCACGCGCAAAAAATAAATTTTCTATCAACTGATTGATATAATTACCAAATCATTGGTGCGCCAGTGGAGATGAAGCAGATAACGTTTATGTCATTGAAATTATGAGGTAATTCGTCTTCGTCTGAGAACTTTTCCTCTTATTTGGATCCATCAACCTGTTCAAGTGGTCTGCCCCCACAAGTTGGTCCAATTTGAATGTTAATGCTTGGTCGCCTTGATCCGAGACCCTTCTTTGGACCGCCCGAAGGTAGAGTTTTCGGGCTTAAATCACGTTGACGGGCTGGATGCGCCAACGTGATTTTGTAACGAGATCGGAGCCTTATGACCGATTGAACCGTGGGGCCGAACCTCATT
>CAMCXA010000070.1 GCA_945883115.1 Alsobacter soli | reverse complement strand
CGAAATGCCGTGCGTCTGGGTGAAGGATTGGGAAGGAAGCAAGGCCATGGAACATGGCGAGAAGATTCTGAATGTCCAGCCGCCGGTTGATCACCGGCTCAAGGGGCGGTCGTCGTGGTTGGCCGTAGCACGCGGCGCGCATGAGTGAGGTTTGAGTATGTTACCGCCCAATATCAATCCTGTTGATCTCGGCCCGTCACCGGCCGCACCGCTACCTGAACTTCCCGAGCATTCCTCGCGCGGTCGGCTCGAGCGTGTCCTGCGTCGGGGCGAGTTTGCCGTAACAGCTGAACTCAACCCGCCGGACTCGGCAAATCCCGATGATGTCTATGAGCGTGTGGCGCATTTTGACGGGTGGGTCGACGGTATCAATGCGACCGATGGTTCGGGCGCAAATTGCCATATGTCGAGCGTTGCGATCTGCGCCCTGCTGACGCGGGTGGGTTATTCGCCGATTTTGCAGATTTCCTGCCGCGATTATAACCGCATCGCCATTCAGGGGAATGTGCTCGGAGCGGCGGCCCTTGGGGTTTGCAATGTATTGGCACTTACAGGCGACGGAGTGCAATCAGGCGATCATCCGGAAGCCAAACCGGTGTTTGACCTCGATTCGACGTCGTTGCTTGCAACGATCAAAAAGATGCGTGATGACCGCACGTTCCTCTCGGGACGAAAGATCACCGATCCGCCACGGTTGTTTCTGGGGGCGGCGGAAAATCCGTTCGCGCCGCCTTATGACTGGCGCGCCTTGCGGCTTGCGAAAAAAGTTGCCGCTGGGGCACAATATTTCCAAACGCAGTATTGCTACGATATTCCGATGCTGAAGTCCTTCATGCAGAAGGTGCGTGACATGGGAACGCACGAGAAGTGCTTTATTCTCGTGGGCGTCGGTCCCCTCCCCTCGGCCAAAACCGCGCGGTGGATGCGATCGAATGTGGCGGGGGTGCATATTCCGGATGACGTGATTGCACGGCTCGAGGGCGCGGAAAACCAGAAGGCCGAAGGGATAAAGTTGTGTATCGAGTTGATCCAGCAAATTCGTGAGGTCGAGGGCGTTGCAGGCGTGCACATCATGGCGTATCGGCAAGAGGAAAGTGTCGGGCATATTGTGCAGGAATCAGGTGTATTGGCTGGCAGGCAACCGTTCCGTCGGGCTTTTGCAACGGCGGCGGATAGCGAGATGCCGCCCTCCTCCGTCGCAACGAGACAAATGATGTGAGGCGTTTGGCGTTAACAAGCGCAAGATCAAGTTCAACTTAGGGTTCGCAGGGGATAGATATGACCGATACGGTTCTCAGTTCGCATAAAAAAGAAGTCATAATCGGCTTCGAACGTCGCTTTGTGATGATTGGCGAGCGGATCAATCCAACGGGCCGTAAATTACTAGCCGCTGAGATGGCCGCTGGGGATTACACCCGCGTGATTGCCGATGCATTGGCGCAGGTCGAGGCCGGCGCGCAAATGTTGGACGTGAATGCAGGTATTCCGCTGGCGGATGAGCCCGCAATTCTGGCGGAAGCGATCAAGCGGGTGCAGGAAGTCACCGACGTGCCTCTATCCATCGACTCATCGATTGTCGCGGCTCTTGAAGCGGGGCTTGCGGTTTACAAGGGCAAGGCGCTGGTCAATTCGGTGACCGGCGAGGAAGATCGTCTCGAGACGGTCTTGCCACTTGTGAAAAAATATGGCGCCGCGGTTGTCGCGATTTCGAATGATGAGACCGGCATTTCCGAAGATCCGGACGAGCGGTACAAAATCGCGAAAAAGATTGTCGAGCGGGCGGCCGATTACGGTATTCCGCGCTGTGACGTTGTGGTTGACCCGTTGGTGATGCCGGTTGGCGCGCTGAATGATGCGGGTGCGAAGCTGATGCATCTGTTGCGGCGTTTGCGCGAAGAGCTGAAGGTCAACACGACCTGCGGCGCATCTAACTTCTCGTTCGGGCTGCCGAACCGTCGTGGCCTTGCCGCCGCCTTCATGCCGATGGCGATTGGCGCCGGGATGACCTCCGCAATTATGAACCCGCTCCATGCCGAAGATATTCAGGCGATTTTGGGCGCGGATGTGATGATGGGCCATGATCCGAACTGTGCAAGCTGGATCCGCAAATATCGCGAACCTGTCCCTGAAGGTCAGGACGGCGGCAATGATCGTCGCAACCGCGAAGGACGCCGGAGATCCCGTGACTGATCTGAACCGCATCGTTTTTACGCCATCGGGTAAACGCGGCGATTTCGCCGAGGGCACAAGTGTGCTTGAAGCTGCGCGCGCGCTCGGTGTTGATGTCGACAGTGTGTGCGGCGGACGCGGGATTTGCGGACGTTGCCAGGTTCTGGTTGCCGAGGGTGATTTCGCCAAGCATGGTATTCAATCCACTGAGAACCATCTGACAGGATGGAATTCGGTGGAAGAGCGTTACGCGAAAAAGCGCGGCGCGCTCGGCGCGCATCGCAGGCTTGGATGCCAGGCGAAGCTCTGTGGCGATGTCGTGATCGATGTGCCGCCGGAAAGCCAAGTGCACCGGCAGGTTGTTCGCAAGAAGGCGGAAACGCGGTCAATCACGCTGGAACCGGTTGTGCGGCTCTATTTCGTGGAAGTAGCGGAGCCGGATATTGACAGCCCGTCGAGCGATTTCACGCGTCTCGTCGAGGCGTTGAAAACCCAGTGGCAGATTGATGCCGGCATGCCGGACCTCGCCGTGTTGCGTGAATTGCAGAAGACACTCCGTAAGGGCGAATGGAAAGTGACCGTCGCCGTCCGCAAGGGACATGAGATTGTTGCAATTTATCCAGGTCTGGTCGAGACGGCCTACGGCATTGCGGTCGACATCGGATCAACGACGATTGCTGCGCATCTGAGCGATTTGTATACGGGCGAGACGCTTGCCTCCGCAGGACTGATGAACCCGCAGATCCGCTTCGGCGAAGATCTGATGAGCCGCGTCTCCTATGTGATGATGAATCCGGGTGGCGAAATCGAGATGACGGATGCCGTGCGTGCGGCGCTGAACGATCTTGTCGGCGAAGTGACGACGGAAGCGAAAATCAACCGCGCCGATGTGGTGGAGATGACTGTGGTCGGCAATCCGATCATGCATCATCTGTTTTTAGGCCTTGACCCGACCGAACTGGGCGGCGCACCTTTCGCGCTAACGCTTGATCGCGGGCAGGATGTCAAGGCACGGGAAGTCGGATTGACGATTGCGCCGGGAGCGTTTGTCTATCTGCTGCCGTGCATTGCGGGCCATGTGGGTGCCGATACGGCGGGCGTTGTGCTATCAGAAGCGCCGCATTTGAATGATGAAGTCACGCTCGTTGTCGATGTTGGGACGAATGCGGAAATCGTGCTTGGCAACAAGAAGCGGTTATTGGCGTGCTCCTCGCCGACGGGCCCTGCTTTTGAGGGCGCGCAATTATCAAGCGGGCAGCGCGCGGCTCCCGGAGCCATCGAGCGCTTGCGGATCGACCCGGAGACGCTTGAGCCTAAATTCAAGATTATCGGTTCGGACCTCTGGTCGACAGAAGACGGGTTTGCGGAAGCCGCTGCGAAAACCGGTGTGAACGGGATTTGCGGATCGGGTATAATCGAGGCGATTGCCGAGATGTATCTGGCGGGCGTGATTACGCAGGATGGCGTGATTGACGGCGATTTGCAGGTGCGCAGCCCGCGCATCATCAATGAAGGCCGTACCTTCACCTATGTGCTGCATGAAGGCGAACCGCGCATTACGATCACGCAGGCCGATGTCCGCGCGATCCAACTCGGCAAGGCTGCACTTTATGCGGGTGTGAAGCTGCTGCTCGACCATTATGGTGTCGATCATGTGGACCGCATCACGCTGGCGGGCGCGTTTGGCAGCCATATCGATGTGAAATACGCGATGGTGCTGGGGCTCATCCCCGATTGCGATCTCTCGAAAGTAGGATCAGCAGGGAATGCCGCCGGAACAGGGGCGCGGATCGCGTTGCTGAACGAGACCGCGCGAGGCGAGATTGAAAGCGTCGTGGGCAAGATCGAGAAGATCGAAACCGCGATGGAGCCAAAATTCCAAGCGCATTTCGTGAGCGCAATGGCGATTCCGAACAAGGTGGACGTGTTCACAAATCTGATGCAGGCGGTGAAATTGCCGCCTCCGAAAGAACATACCCAGCCAGCAGAGGGCGAAGGCGGACGGCGACGACGCCGCGGCTGAAAACGTGACACACTATAATAGAAACGATTCAGGGAGTTAACAATGTCGCCCATGATCCTCGACGGGAACGCCGCAGCAAGCCAGTTGCGCGACGAATTACGCCAAAAAATTACCGCGCTCGCGACCCAAGGCAAGCAACCCGGCCTCGCCGTGGTATTGGTCGGCGAGAACCCTGCCTCAAAAGTCTATGTCGCCAACAAGGCGAAGCAGACGAAAGAAATCGGCATGCTCTCGGTCGAGCATCGGCTTCCGGCGGAAACAAGCGAGGCAGATCTTCTCGCGATAGTTGAAAAGCTGAACCATGATCCGGCAATCCACGGCATTCTGGTGCAATTGCCGCTGCCCGAACATATCAATGCCGAGAAGGTGCTGGAATCAATCAATCCGGACAAGGATGTGGACGGGTTCCATGCCGTGAATGCGGGCAAGCTTGCAATCGGTATGAATGCGCTGGTCCCTTGCACACCGCTCGGCTCTGTCTATCTCGCGAAAATGTACAAGAAGGACCTTTCAGGGCTGCATGCAGTTGTGATCGGGCGCTCCAATATTGTCGGAAAGCCGGTGGCACAGTTGCTGCTGCAGGAGAATTGCACGGTGACGATCGTGCATTCGCGGACGAAAAATATTGCGGATATTTGCCGTCAGGCGGATCTGCTTGTTGCCGCCATCGGCAAGCCGCTTTTCGTTGGTGCGGATATGGTGAAGGACGGTGCGATCGTGATCGATGTCGGGATTAACCGCGTGCCGAAGCCGGATGGTGGCTCGAAGATTGTCGGCGATGTCGATTTCGATGCAGTCAAGGACAAGACAGCGGCGATTACGCCGGTGCCCGGTGGTGTCGGCCCGATGACAATCGCGTTCCTGTTGGCGAATACGCTGCGCGCGTTCGAATTGTCGGAAGCCCGCAACCATTAAACTCCCTGCAATGAGGTGCCGATGATCAGCGTTTTCGATCTCTTCAAAATCGGCATCGGGCCTTCAAGCTCGCATACCGTGGGGCCGATGGTGGCTGCGCATCGCTTTGTCGCGCTGGTGCGGGACAGTATCGGGCTTGGTCGTGTTGGCAGGATCAAGACCGAGCTTTACGGCTCGCTCGCGTGGACGGCGAAGGGGCACGGCACGGAAACGGCCATTCTGCTCGGCCTTTCAGGATTTCTGCCCGCCGAAGTTGATCCTGATCTGGTCGAGGGTATGATTTCCGCGATCACCCGTAACGGCGCACTGGATCTCGGCGGCGTTCGCGCCATGCCCTTCTCGCTGGAGGACGATCTCGTCCCGAACAAAAAAGAGCTGATGAAGCGGCATTCAAATGCGATGAAGTTTCAAGCCTTTGGCCCGGAAGGGGCGTTACTGACGGAAAAGGCCTATTATTCAATCGGCGGCGGCTTTGTTGTCACGGATGAGGAAGAGGCATCTGGCGGGGTAGATGGCCCCGATCTCCCGTATAAATTCACCAATGCCGTCCAGTTGCTCGAGTTGTGCGGCAAAACCGGTAAGAATTTTGCGCAATTGCAGCGCGACAATGAGCGGGTGACCCGGAGCGATGCCGAGATCGATAGCAACCTCGATCGGCTTCGCGAGGTGATGTTTGCATGCATTGACCGCGGCTGCCGGCAGGAAGGGATTTTACCGGGTGGTTTGAAGGTGAAGAGGCGGGCTTATTCCATTTCGATGCAGCTCGAAGCGGGCAAGCGCGCAAATAACCGTCCAGCGCATGAAATCATGGACTGGGTGAGCCTCTACGCCATCGCCGTAAACGAAGAAAATGCCGCAGGCGGGCGCGTGGTGACGGCTCCGACCAACGGAGCGGCGGGGATTATTCCTGCGGTGCTTCGCTACGCCAAAGAGTTCTGCCCTGAATATTCGATTGAAGCGAGTCGGGATTATCTGCTTACGGCAGCCGCGGTCGGGTCGCTGATCAAGCAAAATGCCTCGATCTCGGGCGCGGAAGTGGGCTGTCAGGGCGAAGTGGGGTCAGCTTCCGCAATGGCAGCGGGCGGGCTCTGCGCATTGCTGGGCGGCACGCCGGAACAGGTAGAGAATGCGGCGGAAATCGCGCTCGAGCATCACCTCGGCATGACATGCGACCCGATTGGCGGGCTGGTACAGATCCCCTGCATCGAGCGCAACGCCTTTGGTGCAAACAAGGCGATTGTTGCGGCCTCCCTCTCGCTGCGAGGGGACGGCACGCATCGCGTGTCACTTGATGAAGTGATCGAGACCATGCGCCAGACCGGGCTTGATATGCTCGTCAAATACAAGGAAACAGCGCAGGGCGGTTTGGCGGTGAACGTCGCGGATTGTTGACACTCCACCGCACGCCTAAAACCCCTTAACGAGCCGCAGGGCATCATAAATTGCGGCGTGGATGTTTCGGGAGGATACGGCATCGCCGATGCGGTGCAGTGTGAAGGTGCCCGACTGATTGGCGCGGGTGATGGCGGGATCGCCGTTGTCCTGCGAGCGGCCATCGGCAAGCGCGCGGTAATCGACGGCACCGAGATTGCGGGATAAGGGCTTGAGGGCGAAATAGAGATCATCGTTCGGGAGTGTGCCGTGTTCGACGATGACCTGATCGACGCGGCGTTCGACGCGCGTGCGATCGTAATCGTTCAAGAGCGTCGCAACAAGAATGTTTCCGTCGCGGCGAACCTTTTCAAGACGGAGATTGAGCGTGATCGTTGCGCCCGCCTGATGGATCGCTTTGAAATAGATCGGATAATTCGTTCCACCGACTTCGGGGGCAAGGGCGCGCTCGGGCGTGACGATCTCGAATTTTGCGCCTGAACCGGCTAGGAATTCGGCAGTCGTCATGCCGGGATGGTTACCATTATCATCATAGAGCAGAATATTTTCAGCAGGCTTTGCCGCGCCCGACAAAATGTCCCACGTTGTTGTCACCAGATCATCGCCCTCGTCGAGAAAGGACGTGTTCGGCAGTCCGCCAGTCGCGATGATGACGTGATCGGGGTTTTCAGCTAGGACGTCATCCGTTTCGGCATAGGTGTTGAAGCGGAAAGCGGCACCCTGCCGTTCGCACTCGGCGACGCGCCAGTCGATAATCCCCATGATTTCACGACGGCGTTTAAGAGCGGCAGTGAGCAGCACCTGCCCGCCAGCCTTGTCGGCCGCCTCAAAAATGGTAACGGAGTGACCGCGGGCCGATGCGACGCGGGCGGCTTCGAGACCTGCCGGACCTGCACCGATGACGACGATTTTTTTCGGCGGTGCTGCGGATTTGGTAATTACGTGCGGCATGCTCGCTTCACGACCCGTTGCAGGATTATGAATGCAGAGCGCCTCGCCACCAAAATAGATGCGGTCGATGCAATAGCCCATGCCGACGCAGGGGCGTATCTCATGCTCGCGGCCTTCCATCACTTTGCGGGCGATATGGGGATCGGCCATGTGGGCACGGGTCATGCCGACCATATCGAGTTTGCCGGTTGCAATCGCATGGCGGGCGGTTGCGACGTCCTGAATGCGGGCTGCATGAAAGACGGGGAACTGCGTAGCGGAGCGAACGTCACCCGCAAAATCAAGGCTGGGCGCAGACCGCGTGCCCATGCCGGGGATGACATGAGAGAGCGCTTCATCCGTATCGATATGGCCTTTGATGACGTTCAGAAAATCAATCTGGCCTATGGCGACAAGGTGTTGGGCAATGGCGACGCCGTCATCGCGGGTCAGTCCACGCTCCCAATCCTCGTCGCACACCAGACGGGCACCGACGATGAAATCCGGGCCGACGCGGTTCCGCACGGCGTCAATCACCTCGCGGGCAAAGCGCAGCCTATTATCGAGCGAGCCGCCATAGGCGTCGATGCGCTGGTTGGTGGCAGGCGACCAGAACTGGTCGATCAGATGGCCATACATTTCGAATTCGAGACCATCAAGCCCGCCCGCCTTGCACCGCTCGGCGGCATCGGCGTAATCGCGGATGATGCGGGCAATGTCCCATTCCTCGATGGCTTTCGGGAAAGCGCGGTGCGCCTGCTCGCGAACAGCTGACGGGGCGAGCACGGGCAGCCACTCCTCCTTGCTCCAGCTCGTGCGACGACCCAGATGGGTGATCTGGATCATGACAGCGGCACCATGGGAATGCACGGCGTCAGTGAGCGCTTTGAGATGGGGGACGACCTCGTCGCGCCAGAGCTGGATATTGCCGAAGGCTTGCGGGCTATCCTGCGAGACGACCGAGGAACCGCCAATCATCGTCAGCGCGATGCCACCCTTGGCCTTCTCCTCGTGATAGAGGCGATAACGCTCCTTCGGCATGCCGTCTTCGGTATAGGCGGGTTCATGCGCAGTCGACATGAAGCGATTGCGAAGCATGAGATGTTTCAGGCGATAGGGCTGAAGGAGGGGATCAGTGGGGGACATTTTCGGCAAGCCCTATCTCTGAAAAATCTATTTATTTGCGACGTCAAGATCGGAACGGTGATCGATCACATCAATGATCTCGATCCGGTCAGCTGCCACGCGATAAACAAGGGAAAATGGCGTTCGGGTGAGGCGAACCAGACGGAGGGATTGTTCATTTATTGACCGCCCAATCATAGGATTATCGACCAGATGCAACTCTGCTTGTTTGAGTTGTTCGCGAGCAAGGCGGCCCCCTTCCGGGAAGATTGTCGTATAGTATTTTTGAAACCAAACGAGCCCGCGCGCAGTTGATTGGAGATAGACAACTCGCATCACGATCAACGGGACAAAATAACATCCGGCTCAGGGAGCGGCGTCTTGGGATCAGCCTCTGCCTGCTCAAGCCATTCATGCATTCGGTCAGACGAAACAAATGCACCCTTATCAGCCTCAAGTGTTGCCGCGGTGATCGCTGTCCATTTAGGCTTACCAATTTTAGAAAATTGAGGGGCATCACCACTCAGATAAATCTGCCCTTGCTCACCAAAACCTGCAGATGGCACCGATTGACTGGACCGCTCCTGATCACGGCGGATCAAATCCCGGACATAATCGCTGGCATTGCTGTAGCGGCCCGACTCGGACTGCGCCTCAACCCATTCTTTCATCTGGTCGGGCAAGGAGATATTCATTGTTGCCATCGTGCATTTTCCATCTTCACAAGAGACAATTTGGCAAAGATTGGCAAAATATGGCACAAAATGCAAGACGTGTTTCACGCCCTCTCCGGACAGAATTTCCTGTCACTTCCCCTTCCAGACCGGTTTGCGCTTTTCCGAGAAGGCGAGAGGCCCCTCGATCGCATCGTCGGATCCGATCATTGCATCATAAGCGGGGATCGCGCCGGAACGCATCAGCGCGTATCCATCCTTCACATCGAGCGGTAGGGTTGCCTTGATGACCGCTTTGATAGCAGCGAGCGCCAAGGGGGCATTGGCGGCGATTGCTTCGGCGAGGGTGCGTGCTTCAGCCATCAGATCGTTCAGCGGCACAACGCGATTGACGAGCCCCCAACGCAAGGCCTCCTGAGCGCCCATGCGGCGGGCGGTCATCAGCATCTCCATCGCAATCGGGAGCGGCAGCCCCTTTGGCAACCGCAGCACCCCGCCTGCGTCGGCCATGATACCTAGGGTCACTTCGGTGAGGGCGAATTCAGCGGTTTCGGACGCAACAATCAAATCGGCGGCAAGAGCCAATTCAAAGCCCCCCCCGAATGCAATGCCATTCACGGCGGCAATCACGGGCTTGTCGAGGCCCCAGAATTCCGTGAGCCCGGCAAAGCCGCCCGGGCCGTGATCGGCATCAACCGCCTCCCCTTCCGCACCTGCTTTCAGATCCCACCCGGCGGAAAAAAAGCGCTCTCCTCCGCCCGTGAGAATGGCAACCGACAATGTCGGATCATTGCGGAACTCGGCAAACGCCGCGTAGAGCGCCTGACTTGTCGGGACATTGATGGCGTTCGCCTTCGGACGATCAAGCGTGATCTCGAAAATCGCGCCATTACGACGGGTTAGAACGGGAGCGGTCATAGTTCAGCCTTTGTCTGTTATGCGGATCATGGCATCGACGGCGACAGCGCCGTGCTCGAGGATCATGACGGGATTGACATCGAGTTCGACAAGGGTTGCGCGGTGGGCTTCGGCAAAGGCTGCAACAGCCATGATGGCGTTAATCGCCGCCTGACGATCGCCTTTGGGTTTACCGCGGAAGCCATTGATCAGCGTCGCTAGTTTGAGCTTGTCAAACGCGGTCTCGACGTCTGACCGCGTGACAGGGAGCAAGAGGGTGGCCGCGTCCTGCAATAATTCAACAAAGATGCCGCCTGAGCCGAAGGTCAGGGTAGGCCCGAAGAGCGGATCACGGGTAATGCCGATGATCATTTCCGCAACGACATTTTGTTGCATTGCTTCGACGAGTACCTGGTCGGACAGGTGTGCGAGCGAATTGGCGGCATAGGTTACGGCAACCCGGTCTTTCAGATTGAGTTTTACGGCACCGGCTTCCGTCTTATGGGCGATTGTGTCCGAGACGGCTTTGATGACAACCGGATAGCCAATGCCGTCGGCGGCGTTTGCAGCGTCTCCGATTGTCGTGACAACGCCCTCTGGAATGTTGACGCCGAAGGCGGCAAGTGCCGATTTTCCCGTTGGCTCATCAAGCATGCGAATGGCGGCTTTCGCATCGAGCCCGGGGGTGTTTTGCAGAGCCGCAGCTCTTGGGCGGGCGTGAACGGTTCCGATATCGGCAGCAATGCGGATCGCTTCCATGCATTCGGTAATTCCCTGCATCGGCGCGATATTGGATTTGAGCATACGCGCACCGATTGACTCGGGCAGGGATTCAGGCAGCGACGAAAGGATCGCGGCTTTGGCGCCTGTCGCGCGCTGGGCAGCCTCGAAGGCATCAAGCATGGCATCCCAAGTGGAGGCGTCGCAACGATCCGCACGCGGGAAATCAAGGATCAGAAGGTTCATCGCGTAGCCTGCGCCAAGCATTGCAGAGAAGGTGGCGGTTGATGCTTCGACATTGCCCCAGATATAGGTGTGGTAATCAAGCGGGTTGGCGAGCGGCACCTTCGGGCCAAGAGCGGCAAAGAGTTTTGCCTCCGTCTCAGGTGTCAAAGGCGGGGTCGGCAAGCCAGCATCGGAAGCGAGATCGGCAATCAGACCAGCCTCCCCGCCCGAGCAACTCATCGACGAGACGGTTCGGCCAGAGAGCGGCCCATGAACATGGAGCAGTTTTAGCGTTTCGAGGAATACCGACAGATCCTTGGCACGGCCAATGCCGTAGCGCGCAAAAAGCGCGTCGAAAAGCGCATCGGACCCAGCCAATGACGAAGTGTGCGACAATGTGAGCGCGGCCCCGGCTTCTGACCGGCCTGTCTTCAGCGCGATAATCGGTACGCCCATGTCGAGCGCGCGCAAGGCGGCATTCGAGAAATGGTTGATGTCGTCAAGGCCTTCAATATGAAGGCCGATGGCGGTCACACGATCATCATCAAGCAGCGTGTCGATAAAATCGCCAAGATCGCCTTTGGCCTTGTTACCGGCTGAAATCAAATAGGCGAGCGGCAGGCTGCGCGCCTGCATGGTTAGATTCAAGCCGATATTGCCGGATTGCGTGATGATCGCGACGCCTCTCTCGACAGCGACACCGCCATGCTGATCAGGCCAGAGCGCGGCACCATCGAGATAATTGAGGAGGCCGTAACAATTCGGCCCGAGGAGCGCCATATCTCCCGAAGCGGCAACAAGATTTTCCTGAAGGACAATGCCTTCTCCGCCAACTTCGGCAAAGCCGGACGCGTAGCAAACAGCTCCACCCGTGCCCATAGATGCCAATTGAGCAATCGCATCAACGGTCAGATCGCGCGGTACGGCAACGAAGGCGGCGTCGGGAACGCCGGGAAGATCAGCAACCGACGCGAAAGCAGGACGTCCGGCAATTTCGGGACGCTTCGGATTGACAGGCCAGATCGGGCCTGAAAAGCCGATCCGCTCGCATTGACGGATCACTTCCGCCGCCTCGCGTCCGCCAATAACGGCAATCGATCGAGGTGACAGCAAACGGGTCAAAGCACTGCGTGACGTTAGGTTGGTCATGGGTGGTTTCGTTTTCAGTTCTTGAGTTATCAGTTGATTTTAGTCTTGCCTGCTCATGTCCGGATTGTCGACCCACGACCAAGGAAAGTCAGACAGCGACGAAATCGACAGAGTCTCTCTTGAAGCCAATATCGTTCCCGAAAATGTTTCAATAAAATAGAAGGGGCTGACATAGATAAGGTTGAAGTATTCATACTTTGACCCATTTGGAGAGCGTCTTCAAGAGGTTTCTGGCTGGGCGATGATTGAACCGCCACTCGCACTCTTTTAGAAACAGATGGAAGTGGGCTTTTGG
>CAMCXA010000069.1 GCA_945883115.1 Alsobacter soli | reverse complement strand
AGACGACGAGATGGTCTTTGGTGAGTTTCTGATGGTTGACGCCGAAAACGACCGTGAGATCGGCGTTATCAGCCGGAGCGGAGACAAGAACGCGCTTGGCGCCGGCAGCGAGATGGGCGGCTGCCTTGTCGCGCGACGTGAAGATGCCTGTGCATTCGAGCGCGATATCAACGCCGAGTTCCTTGTGCGGAAGCTGGGCGGGATCGCGCACGGCGGTGACCTTGATCGGGCCGCGACCAACATCGATCGTGTCGCCTGAGACAGTTACTGTGCCGGGGAAGCGGCCATGGACGGAGTCAAAGCGCATGAGATGGGCATTGGTCTCGACAGGGCCAAGATCATTGATCGCCACGACTTCGATGTCGGTGCGGCCGGATTCGATGATCGCACGGAGAACATTGCGGCCGATGCGGCCAAACCCATTAATTGCAACGCGGACTGCCATGAAAATCTCCTGTTATCTGATCAATGAAAACGCATCGGGAATACACGAACGTAACGCTTACCCGAGACGGGTAAGGGCTTTTTGCACAATGGCTTCCGCCGTAATGCCGAAATGGGCGTAGAGTTCCTTGTAGGGCGCGCTGGCACCGAAGCCGGTCATGCCAACAAAAAAGCCATCGGAGCCGATGAGACGATCCCATCCCATGCTGACGGCGGCTTCGATGCCGATTTTAACGGAAGCCGTGCCGATCACCTTGGCGCGGTAGGCGTCATCCTGTTGCGCGAACAGTTCGAAGCTCGGAACAGAGACGATTCGGGCGGCGATGCCGCGCGCGGCGAGCAAGGTGCGGGCGGCAACAGCAATCTCGATCTCGGAGCCGGATGCAAAGAGCGACACGCGCGCCGTGCCTTCTGCCGGAACGAGCTCGTAGGCCCCAAGGGCGGAGAGATTGCCGGGCTCCTTGCCTGAACGGATTTGCGGCAGATTCTGGCGGGTGAGCGCTAGAACGCTTGGCGTGGTCGCGGATTTGAGCGCCAGTTCCCAGCACTCCGCCGCTTCAACGGCATCCGCCGGGCGGAATACGTTGACATTCGGCATGCAGCGCAAGGCGGCGAGATGCTCGACCGGCTGATGGGTGGGACCATCCTCGCCGAGGCCGATGGAATCATGCGTCATGACATAGATGGCGCGCAGGCCCATGAGCGCCGACAGTCGGATGGCGGGACGGCAATAATCGGTGAAGACCATGAAGGTAGCGGCCGACGGGATCAACCCGCCATGCAGTGCCATTCCGTTCATGCACGCGGCCATGCCATGCTCGCGAATGCCGAAATGGATATAGCGACCTGCGAAATTACCGGGTGAGATGGCAACGAGATTTTTGGTCTTGGTGTTGTTCGAGGGTGTCAGATCGGCCGAACCCAGAATGAGTTCCGGAACGACGGCGGTGATGGTTTCAAGCGCGAGTTCCGAGGATTTGCGGGTGGCAAGCGTTTGCGGCTCGGCAGCGAGGCGGGATTTGAGTTCCGCGATTGCCTGATCGAAACCGGCAGGCAATTTGCCCGCGATGCGGCGCTCGAATTCGGGGCGATGCGCGGAGGCAGCAAGGCGCTTGAGCCATGCCGCGTGCATCGGTTGCGAGCGCTTGCTGAGATCGCGCCATGCGTGAAGCACATCAGCAGGAACATCGAACGGCTCGGGCGACAGACCGAGGGCCGCCTTGGCACCAGCGAGTTCTTCGGCACCAAGCGGCTCGCCATGGGCTTTCGATGTGCCGGCGCGCTTTGGTGCGCCGTAGCCGATGATGGTTTTACAGGCAATGAGAGTCGGGCGGTCGGACGATTGCGCGGCGGTGATGGCTGCGGCAATCGCATCGTGATCGTGACCATCAACGCGGGTTGCATTCCAGCCAGCAGATTCAAAGCGCTTCAGCTGATCAACCGAGTCTGCAATCGAGAGCGGGCCGTCGATTGAAATGCCGTTATCGTCCCACAGCACGACGAGGCGGGAGAGTTTCAAATGCCCGGCGAGGGCGATGGCTTCCTGCGAGATGCCTTCCATCAGGTCGCCGTCGGAAGCGAGAACATAGGTGTGATGATCGACGAGGTCGTCGGAGAAGGTCGCTGCCATGATGCGTTCGCCGAGCGCGAAGCCGACGGAGGTTGCAAGTCCCTGTCCGAGCGGTCCGGTGGTGACTTCGACGCCTAGCGTATGGCCAAATTCCGGGTGGCCCGGCGTTTTCGAGCCCATCTGGCGGAAATTCTTCAGATCATCAAGCGCCATGCCCTTTGTGCCGGTGAGGTACAGAAGCGCATAGAGCAACATGGAGCCGTGACCGGCGGAGAGGATGAAACGATCACGATCCGGCCATGCGGGATCGGCGGGATCGAATTTCAAAAAGCGGGTAAAAAGCACCGTTGCAATATCGGCAGCGCCCATCGGCAGGCCAGGATGGCCGGATTTGGCCTTCTCGACGCCATCCATTGAGAGGGAACGAATGGCATTGGCCATTGCTTGATGAAGGGGAAGCGAACTCATGTGAACAGTCCTTGAAAACGGGCCTCGCCGCGGGCATCGGACTGATACCACCTCGTCTCCCGGTGTCAATGATCCGGCAGGCTTCAAGTTGAAATATCATCTCCAATACAAATTTTCAGTTCGCCACTTCGTGGTCCCCAAAGTGCGACCTGACGGAAAAACCGGTGTCCACAGTTCCGTAACGTGCTATAAGGTCTTGCATCAGGTAAAGTCTTGGTGGCAAATTATTGAAATGATATGATTCTTTCAATCAGACGAGCGGCCTGTGTGCGCTTTCCTGAAGGATACGAAGCGGAACCGGATACCAACCATGGCGAAAGCCCTCTCTCCATCCCTCAGTCTTGCCCTCTCGCAGTTGCGCAACGCGGTTAGCGCGCTTGAGGGGGCTGCTGCGTTGCGGGACGAAAGCGATCGCGAAGCGCGGATGGCGCAGGCGGAGCTTTCTGTGATGCAAGAGGACCGGACGCGTCTGGCATTGGAACTCGATGCCGCGCTCAGCAAAGCTGGGCGGCTGGAGGCGATTACAGGCGATCTCGCACGGCGGATTGATCGCGCCATCGGGTCGGTTCGCGGTGCGCTCGATGCCGCCGGGGCGGTGGAATAGGATCGCCATGGGCCAGGTAACAGTCACCATCGCGGAAAAGATCTACCGGATTGCCTGCAATGACGGGCAGGAGCCGCATCTTGTCGAGCTCGCCGCAGAGCTCGATATCAAGATCGGCGAAATGCGCGCGGCATTTGGCGAAATCGGGGATAGCCGCCTGACCGTGATGGCGTGCATCACCTATATGGATGAGCGGGAAGATCTGAAAAAGCGTGTGACTGCACTCGAAGAGGAATTGGCGGCGCTAAAAATCAGCTACAAATCGGTTGAAACATCCGTCGCGCAGACGGAAAAGGAAATCGCCGACGCAATCATAACTGCGGCGGGGCGGATTGAAGAAGTCGCCAAGAGCCTGGCTTCAGGTGAGATCAGTTAGAACGTCGCGCCCACATTTTTGGCGAGATCACGCAGGACAAATTTTTGGATTTTGCCTGTCGAGGTTTTAGGTAGCTCCGTGAACACGAAATGGCGCGGGCATTTGAAGCCGGCGAGCCGCTCGCGGCACCATTGGGTGAGTTCCTCGGCGGTGGCTGTGCGGCCCGGTTTCAATTCAATGAAAGCGCAGGGTGTTTCGCCCCATTTCTCGTCCGGACGGGCGACAACGGCGGCGGCCTGAACGGACGGATGCTTGAACAAGGCATCCTCCACCTCGATCGATGAAATGTTTTCACCGCCAGAAATGATGATGTCCTTCGAGCGGTCTTTTAACTGGACATAGAGATCGGGATGTTTGACCCCGAGATCGCCCGAGTGGAACCACCCGCCAGCAAAGGCCTCTTTGGACGCCTTCAGGTTCTTGAGATAGCCCTTCATCACGACATTGCCGCGGAACATGACTTCTCCCATCGTCTCGCCATCGGCGGGAACGGGCTGCATGGTTTCGGGATCAATGACATCAAGGGCTTCGAGGGCGAGATAACGGACGCCCTGACGCGCCTTCTTGGTGGCCTGACCAGCAAGGTCGATCGAGTCCCACTCGACTTTCCAGTCATTAACGACGGCGGGGCCATAGGTCTCGGTGAGGCCGTAGAGATGAGTGACGTTGAAGCCGGCCTGTTTCATGCCGGCGAGAACGGCTTCTGGCGGCGGTGCGGCGGCGGTGAAGAATTCGACGACATGCGGCAGCGGAAGCTTTTCATTGTCCGGTGCGTTCAGGAGCGTCGACATGACAATGGGGGCACCGCACAGATGGGTGACCTTATGCTCGGCAATAGCGGCATACATGGCTTTGGCGCGCACTTGCCGCAAGCAGACATGCGTGCCGGCGCCAACTGAAATCGACCATGGGAAGCACCATCCATTGCAATGGAACATGGGCAGCGTCCAGAGATAGACTGGGTGCTTGCCCATGCCGCAAGTAACGACATTGCCCTGCGCAAGCAGATAGGCACCGCGATGGTGGTAAACGACACCTTTCGGGTTGCCGGTGGTGCCGGAGGTATAATTGAGGGAGATCGCGTCCCATTCGTCGAGCGGAGCTGCACGTTCAAACTGGGGGTCGCCTTTGGCAAGAAATGCCTCATAGTCGAGCGTGCCGATGCGTTCGCCGGTGCCGCCGAATTCGGGATCGTCATAATCGATTATGAGGGGTTTGACGGTTGCGAGCGCAAGCGCGGCTTTGGCGGTTGCCGAGAATTCGCGGTCGACAATGAGGATTTTCGCTTCGCCGTGATCGAGCGAGAACGCCAAGACTGCCGCATCAAGCCGCGTATTCAGCGTGTTGAGCACGGCACCCGTCATCGGCACGCCGTAATGGCATTCGAGCATTGCGGGCGTGTTGGCAAGCAGCACCGCGACCGTGTCGCCACGTTTAATGCCGCGTTGAACAAGTGCATTGGCCAAACGGCAGGCGCGGGCGTGAAAATCGCGATAGGTGCGGCGTAGGGGGCCGTGAATGATCGCCGTGCGGTCCGGATAGACGGCGGCGGCGCGCTCGAGAAAGCCGAGCGGCGTCAAGGGTTGAAAATTGGCCGGATTCTTGTCGAGATCGAGATCGTAGATCGATTGTGGCATGGTCAACCCTCCGCTTTATCCACCCCTGTCCTAACGGGCCGACGCGCCGCTTTCAACAGGGATGATCGTGCGACCTTGGGAGGGAGGTATCACCCCACCTTACAAAGTGTGGAGAATCCGCGCGGCGCGTATTTCACATCATAAGTGAGACCATGGAACGCGGCCTCAGTGGCTGCGTCGATCAGCTTGGTTGATAACGGCTGCGATCAAATCGGCCATTGTCGTGCGGTATGCAAGACCCTCAAAACTTCAATAGCGTCGCCTTTCATTCGGAAAACGAGCATATAACTCGGACGAACGAGCAACTCACGAGTACCGGTTACGCGGCCAACCCTGCAGGCGAGAGGTCTTTCAGATGCCCTGCGTGCGCTGCGTTCAATCTCCTCGTCAAGCCGCGTTGCAGCTGCGGGATTATCGATGGCGATGTATTCCATGATGGCGAGCCGGTCCCGAATTGCCAATGGTCGCCAAAGCAGACGCATTAGTCTTTCAGGGGTAAACTGTGATGCAGTGCTCTTCGATGCGCTGCAAATGCAACCGAAACGGCATCATCCTCAAGTGACTCTGCCGGATCATCGAGACTGGCCTGAACCTGAGATTGAAACCACTTTTCATACGCGGCTGCCTGATGAGCCTTCTTCATGGCAGTTGACCGGTCCGGTCGCGAGCGCGTCGCCGGGGCATCGATGTTATATCCCGACAAATCAAAGCCTCCCGCATGAATACCCGCCTCCCGCAGGAGCGTCATCGCGAGCAACGGATTACCGAAAATTCTCGGCTCTTGACCACGCGCCTTCGTAAGAATGCCTTCACCGCGTGCGGTGCCAACACGAATAACAAAGCCACTGCCGATGGCGGAAACAGTCACCCCAGAGACGTCACCAGCCTTTGAGGCCGCTCGCAGTTTTTCGAGGGTGAGATGAAGCATGTATCATTCCAGATTCTGCACGAATAACTATTATCATGCAGCATCCCGGCGTTCAAGACCTATGGCAGCGGGTTCGCTAAAACTGACAAGTCCTTAATAAGCGGCATCCGGCATCGAGGCCTTTTTGCGGTCGATATAGTCGCGCAAGGCTTCGTCCGTGCCGGGATCAATGGCGGGGGCTTCGTATTCGGCCAGCATCCGCTTCCAGATTTTATTGGCCCGTTGCGAATGATCGAGGCGGCCCTCGGAGTCCCATTGCTCGAAGGAGTTATTGTCGGCAACCGGGGAGCGGTAAAACGCGCTCTCGAAATTGGCCTGCGTGTGGGCGCAGCCTAGGAAATGTCCGCCGGGAGGCACTTCGCGGAAGGCTTCCATCGCCTGACCGTTTTCACTCAGATCAATGCCCTTGGCCATGACGTGCATGGCACCGAGTTGATCGACATCCATGATGAATTTCTCGTAGGACGAGGCGAGCCCGCCTTCCATCCAGCCTGCGGCGTGAAGCACAAAATTCGTGCCTGCCAGCAAAGTCGGCATCAAGGTATTGGCGCTCTCGTAAGCCGCCTGAGCGTCGGGAAGCTTCGAAGCGCAAAGCGATCCGCCGGTGCGGAACGGCATTTTCATGCGGCGGGCGAGTTGGGCCGCGCCAAAAATGGCCAAAGAGCCTTCCGGTGTGCCAAAGGTCGGCGCGCCAGACTGCATCGAGAGTGTGGACACAAAAGTGCCAAAAATCACCGGCGCGCCGGGGCGCACGAGTTGCACAAAGGACGTGCCGGCCCAGACTTCGGCCAGAACCTGCGTGAGCGTTCCTGCAATGGTCACAGGGCTCATCGCACCAGACAGAATGAACGGGGTGATGATGCAGGCCTGATTGTTCCGGGCATAGACTTCGGCCGCGCCGAGCATCGTATTGTCCCAGACCATCGGCGAATTGGCGTTGATGAGGCTGGTGATGACGGTGTTGTTCTGGATAAATTCCTCGCCGAACAGGATTTTCGAGAGGTTCACCGAATCCTGCGCCCGATCCGGATGGGTAACGGAGCCCATATAGGCTTTGTCGGAATAGCGCATGTGCGCATAAACCATCTCCAAGTGGCGCTTGTTGACGGGAAGATCGACGGGCTCGCAGACCGTGCCGCCCGAATGGTGCATTGACGGACTCATATAAGCGAGCTTCACGAAATTCTGGAAATCCTCAATCGTTCCATAGCGTCGGCCCTTGTCGAGATCATGGACGAAGGGGGAGCCGTAGACGGGCGCGAACACGGTTAATTTGCCGCCAATATGCACGTTTCGCTCGCTATTGCGGGCGTGCTGGATGTATTCGGACGGCACCGTCGAGATCAGCTTTTTGGCAAGACCTCGCGGAAAATGGACGCGTTCGCCCTTGATATCGCACCCGGCGTCTTTGAGGCGTTTCAACGCGCTGGGATAATCGCGGAACTCGATACCGATCTCTTCGAGCAAGATTTCGGCATTGCGTTCGATAATGGCGAGACCTTCCTCGTTGAGGAATTCTACCAGCGGGCTGTTGCGGGTAATGTAGGGAATGGAGACTCCACTACGCTGGGCGCGGGCTGCCCTGCGAGCCTCGCGGCCGCGGCGATCATGTTTTGCTTCGTGAGCGACGTCGTCCATGGGAGCCTCCCGGCCGGTTCGAACCCTGTTCAATCTTAATTTGTTTAGCCCTCGATATTCCGTGGCACTGCTCCAATCACGTCATTTTTTGCCGGTAGGCGTCGTCTGCGATGAACTCACTTCATTTGACACATGAATCAATCGATGAGTTGATCTCGCAGCCAGTCTTGACGCCATCGGAACATCGGGAGTCGAAAAGCCGTTAGCAAAGCGACCTCCGATCAACCAACGTAGCGATAAAGATCGTCACATCGTAGTGGTGTTGGCGCGGATGCAGTCGGACACAGCGGGAGCGCAAGATATGAGAACCACGGCACGGGTCGTCGTCATTGGCGGAGGCGTTGTTGGCGTCTCGACGCTTTATCATCTGGCCAAAAAGGGCTGGAGCGATGTTGTGCTGTTGGAGCGCAAGGAACTGACCTCGGGTTCGACATGGCACGCCGCGGGACTGCTGCCACTGTTCAATATGAGTTACTCGGTCGGGCAGATCCACAAATATTCGGTGGTGCTCTACAAGACGCTGGAAGCGGAGACGGGCCAGTCGGTTGGGTTCAAGCAGGTATCGAATATCCGACTTGCCCGGACGAAGGATCGCTGGGACGAGTTCATGTATTATGCCGGAGTGGCCGAGACAATCGGCATCAAGGTGAACCAACTGACTCCGGCGCAAGTGAAAGAAATCTGGCCTTTATGCGAAACTGACGGGCTGATCGGCGCAATCCAGCATCCCGATGACGGGTATATCCAGCCTGCCGACCTGACGCAGGCGCTGGCCAAGGGCGCAAGGAACCGCGGCGCAGAGATCTACCGGAACACGACCGTGACCGGCATCGAGCGGACGTCTTCCGGCGAGTGGCTCGTCAAAACGGACAAGGGCGACATTGTTTGCGAGCATATTGTTTCGGCATCCGGCAATTTCGCGCGCAAGACAGGCGAGATGCTGGGGCTTGATATTCCAGTGATCCCGGTGGAGCATCAATATATCGTGACGGAGCCGCATCCGGCGGTGCAGGAGCGGCATGCCAAGGGCTTGCCGGAAATGGGCGTGCTCAGAGAAGCGGATTCATCGTGGTATCTCCGCGAGGAAGCAGGCGGGTTCATTCTCGGGCCTTACGAGAAGGGCGCACCCGCCTGTTATGTCGACGGACCGGACAAGGAGTCGGAATACGAACTGTTTCAGGAAGATCTGGACCGCTTGGCCCCCCATATCGAGGCAGCGATTGCGCGGGTTCCTGCTTTCGGCGAGGTCGGCGTCAAGAAGGTTTATAACGGCGCGATTGCCTACACGCCTGATGGTAGCCCGATCATCGGGCCGGCGTGGAACCTGCCGAATGTCTGGCTAAATGAAGGCCATAGCTTCGGCGTGACGGCAGCAGGCGGCGCGGGATGGCAATTGGCGGAATGGATCGTCGACGGGGAATCGACCATCGACATGATGGGCGTCGATCCGCGGCGGTTCGGGCCTTATGCGGGACGTGGCTATCTCAGGGAGAAGAACGAGGAAGCCTATGCGAACGTCTTCACGCCGCATTATCCCGATGAAGAACGCTTTGCGACGCGGCCTTTGAAAACAACACCCTGCTATGACCGGATGAAGGCGCTGGGCGCTGTGTTCGGCTCGGTTTATGGCTGGGAGCGTCCGAACTGGTTCGCACCTCCGGGCTATGAAGTGCCAAAGAAAGAACTGAACACGGATGATGTGCTTCTGAACGAGAACCATGCGCCGCCAGCCGAGGACGGCAAGATCAAGGAAAAGTGGAGTTTCCGTCGGTCGAACTACTTTCCGTTTGTCGGCGAGGAGTGCAAGGCGGTAACGAATGGCGTCGGCCTTCAGGATATGTCGGCCTTCGCGAAGGTGATTGTTTCAGGCCCAGGCGCGCGAGCGTGGCTTGACTCCATTTTTGCCAACCGCATTCCGAAAAAGGCCGGACGGATCGCGTTGTGCCATTTACTCTCGAAGAATGGCGGCATGCGCGCGGAATTCACGCTGTATGAGAGCGCGCCGGGCGTTTTCTATCTTGTTTCGGCGGGTGCGCTGGAACGTCATGACCATGACACGCTGAAAAAGCTGCTGCCAAGCGATGATGGCGTGCGCCTGACGCCGGTGACATCGGCGTATGGTGTGCTTGTTCTGGCGGGACCGAAGTCGCGCGAGGTGCTGCAATCGCTGACCGATTCGGATATCTCGAACGAGGCGTTTCCGTGGCTCTCCGGTCAGAAAATTTCGGTGGGTGCGGTGCATTGCGATGTGTTGCGGGTGAATTTCGTTGGCGAACTGGGGTATGAATTCCATCATCCAATCGAGATGCAGAACCATTTGTTCGATCTTCTGATGAAGGCAGGGGCACAATTCGGCATCAGGCCATTCGGTATTCGGGCCATGATGTCGATGGCATTGGAGAAATCCTATCGGCTCGTCGGGCGGGAAATGTCGATTGAATATTCGGCGTTTGAGAGCGGTCTGCAGCGCTTCGTGCATCCAAACAAAGGGCAGTTTTTGGGGCGTGACGCGCTGGTGGCCTGGCAGCAAAAGGGCTTCAAGAATAGTTTCGTGACGATGGAAGTGCATGGCATTACCGATGTCGATGCGCGCGGATCGGAAGCGATTTATCTCGGCGATCAGGTGGTCGGGCGGTGCACATCGGGCGGGTTTGGTTGGCGGACGGGCAAATCGCTGGCTCTGGCGATGGTTTCGCCGGATCATTCGGCGGTCGGAACGAAGCTGGAAATCGTCATCCTCGGCAAGCGTTACCAGGCAACGATTATTCCGGAATCGCCATTTGATGCCGAAAATGACCGATTGAGAGGCTGAACAAAGACGCTCAAAAAGGTCTATTCCGTCGGTTAAGGGTTAGCGGGCGTCCAAATTCCGACAATTCTCTCGACGGAACAGTCTAATTTGGGTAGAGGACATTCAGGTTTGGTCTTCGAAGGATAGTAGCGCATGTCGGACGGTGGTGATTTCGATCTAAATTCGTTGAGCGATGATGAACTCGTCGAACAGATGCACGATGATCTCTATGATGGTCTCGGCGAAGAGATTGTCGACTCAGTCAATATTCTCCTGAAGCGTAATTGGACGCCGTATGACATTCTGACCAAGGCATTGGTCGAAGGCATGAGGATTGTCGGTGTCGACTTCCGCGACGGAATTCTGTTCGTACCGGAAGTGCTGATGTCGGCAAATGCGATGAAAGCTGGCATGGTTCTGCTCCGTCCATTGCTCGCCGAGACAGGTGCTCCAAAGGTCGGCAAGATGGTGATCGGCACCGTCAAGGGCGACATTCATGATATCGGCAAGAACCTCGTCTGCATGATGATGGAAGGTGCCGGTTTCGAGGTGATCGATCTCGGGATCAATAATGCGGTCGAGAAATATCTCGAGGCGATCGAAGAGCACAAACCGGACATTCTGGGTATGTCGGCGCTGCTGACCACCACGATGCCGTATATGAAGGTCGTGATCGACACGCTCAAGGAAAAGGGCATGCGGAACGATTATCTCGTGCTCGTGGGCGGCGCACCGCTTAATGAAGCCTTTGCGGAAGCGGTCGGGGCCGACGCCTATTGCCGAGATGCAGCGGTTGCAGTTGAAACGGCTAAGGCTTTGCTGTCGCAACGCACGATCCGCGCCTGATCCCCAATCCCGGGACTTCAATCCGAACTTAAGGGGGACGCCGATGAACAGCACCGTTCAAGCGCCTCCCAAAACGTTGGTGATCGCGTGTGGCGCGCTCGCCCGCGAACTTTTGGACGCAATCCGGCTGAACCATTGGACGCATATGGATGTGACGTGTCTTCCGGCGATCTGGCACAACCGACCCGAGAAGATACCGGAGGGCGTGCGGGCCAAGATTCGCAAGAACCGGGCAAATTACGATCATATTCTGTGCCTCTATGGCGATTGCGGCACGGGCGGCCTTTTGGATCGTGTACTGGAGGAAGAAGGCGTCGAGCGCATTGATGGCCCGCATTGCTACGCGTTCTACATGGGCGAGCCCCAGTTTGATGCCGCAATGGAGGAGGAAATTGGTACGTTTTTTCTCACCGACTATCTGGTGAGGCATTTTGACCGGCTGATCATCCAAGGGCTCGGGCTCGACAGGTATCCGCAACTGATCGGCGACTATTTCGGCCATTACAAACGGATCGTTTATCTGGCGCAGACCCATGATGCGGTGCTCGAGCAGAAGGCGGCGAAGGCTGCGGAGCGGCTCGGACTTGCGCTCGTGATACGTCAAACCGGCATTTCAGGCATTGAGACATTTCTCGCGGCGCAGTCCGACGCGGGAGCAGATTTATCTTCAGGGGGAAGAACGCATGGCTAATCTGATTATTGTTTATTGGCGCGATATTCCTGCGCAAGTTATCGTCAAACAGGGGCGAACGGCGGCAAAGCGGGAATTGCCGGAGCGGTTTGTAACCTCAATCGATGCCGCCGCCATGAAGGCGGGTGCGCGCGACACGGATTCGTATCTGGCAGACTGGCGGCGGGCTGATCCGGTTACTGTCGGTGACGATCTTGAGGTGGAAGCGGCTGCGTGGGCGGCAAAGCTTGAAGCAGAATATCCGCAAGACAGGTTGGTAGCCCTGGCGAAGGCTGGCGGTTATGAGGAGCAAAACTGATGTCGCGCGTGCCCGCAGCTTTTGAGCCCGCAGGAAAAGACCCGCGTGATGCCAAGAAATTCGCCCTGCGTTTCTGGAGCAACCGCCATTCGCGCGGGATGGAAACGACCTATTCCGTTGTCGAAAAGATGCTGCATCTGGCGGCACCTCTGTTCAAGGCCGTCGGCTATGAGCGGCTTGAAAAGCCGGTTGCAGCTATCGAGGCAACCATCAAGGGGGCGCTGTTTGATTGCCGGATGTGCGGACAGTGCATTCTCTCCTCGACCGGCAGGTCATGCCCGATGAATTGCCCGAAAAATCTGCGCAATGGACCGTGCGGCGGCGTCCGTGCCAATGGCAATTGCGAGGTTTACGCCGAAATGC
>CAMCXA010000068.1 GCA_945883115.1 Alsobacter soli | reverse complement strand
CCGCGTGATATGCGCTCCAGCGCCTCCTGAATGTCCCGTTCCGTGAAACTGTCCAGCGCGGACGTCGCCTCGTCGAGGATCAGAATGGGCGGCGCCTTCAGGATCGTGCGGGCAATCGCGACACGCTGCTTCTCGCCGCCCGACAATTTCAATCCCCGTTCGCCGACACTCGTATGGTATCCGTCCGACAGCGATTTGATGAACCCGTCAATCTGCGCAAACTTCGCCGCATCCTCGATCTCGTCTTGGGAGGCTTCCCATCGGCCATAGCGGATATTGTACCCGATCGTGTCATTGAACAGCACCGTATCCTGCGGCACCATGCCGATGGCGGCACGAAGCGACGTCTGTGTCACCTCGCGAATATCCTGCCCGTCGATCAGAATTTTCCCCGATTGCGGCTCGTAGAACCGGAACATCAGCCGTGAAATCGTCGATTTGCCCGCCCCCGAAGGCCCGACAATCGCGACCGTCTTTCCCGCCGGCACCGTAAAACTCACGCCATCAAGGATCACACGGTCTGCCGTATACGCAAAACGGACATTCTCGAACGACACCTCGCCCTTATCAATTTTCAAAGGCTGCGCCGTCACCCGATCCGCAATCTCGGGTGCCTCTTCCAGAACGTCGA
This sequence comes from Alsobacter soli, assembly GCA_945883115.1. GTDB lineage: Bacteria > Pseudomonadota > Alphaproteobacteria > Rhizobiales > Beijerinckiaceae > CAIUPE01. The sequence continues at coordinate 12,708 of CAMCXA010000068.1, read as the reverse complement.
ACATCTGCTCGATATCGACAATCGCCTGCTTCACCTCGCGATACACCATACCCATGAAATTGAGCGGCTGATACAGCTGGATCAGCATCGCATTCACCAGCACAAAATCACCCACCGTATGGCGTCCGTCCTGAATACCGCCAACCACCATCACCATGCAGACCGTGAGACCAAGCGTGAAGATCACCGCCTGCCCCGCATTCAACACGGCAAGCGAGAGATACGCCTTCACGCTCGAGCGCTCAAAACGCTCCATCGCCTTGTCATACCGCGCCGCTTCGCGTTTCTCCGCGCCGAAATACTTCACCGTCTCGAAATTCAACAGACTGTCGACCGCCTTGCCGCTCGCATCCGTATCGCTGTCATTCATCATCTTGCGGATACCGATCCGCCATTCGGTCGCTTTCGTCGTGAACACCATATAAACGATGATCATAACCGTGGTCGCCACCGCATAGCGCCAATCGAATTCGTAGAGCAGCACCGCGAGGATCATCACAAATTCGATGATCGTCGGAATCGCCGTCAGCATCGTCATCCGGACGATCGACTCGATGCCGTTCCGTCCCCGCTCGAGAACGCGCGTCAACCCGCCCGTCTTCCGGTCGAGATGGAACCGGAGCGAAAGCCGGTGCATATGGTCAAACGTTTCCAGCGCCAACCGCCGCACGGCATGCATGGCGACCGCTGCAAAAAGCGCGTCACGCACCTGCGTCAGCAACGCCATCACAATGCGCGTCGCGCCATACATCAAGGTCAGCAGCACCGGCGCACTGATCAGCCAGAACGTGATCGACCCCGCCAGAACATCCGGTGCCAGCGCATCCGTCGCCCATTTGAACGTGTAGGGAACCGCAATCGTCACCAGCTTGGCAACAAACAGAAGAACCGTCGCCCAGATGATCCGGAGCCGCAAATCCGCCCGGTCGCTTGGCCAGAGATAGGGCCACAACGAGGCGACTGTTTCGAAAATCGTGCCCTTGCCGAAGCCTGAGGCCATCTTGCCAAAGCCTGATTGCGGACGGGACGAGGGAACAGCGCCCTTCATGGATAGCCTTTCGGAAGTTCTCGGTTCGTCATCCGTGCGAACGCGCGGAAACATAATGGGTTGCAGTTCATCGGGAGCAATTGCTTCACGATGCACGCGCCTCTTGAAGGGAGGCCGCTCTTACTGCGACTTCGGCAATACAAAAACCTGCCCGGGATAAATCAGATCAGGGTTCCGGATTTGCTCCTTGTTCGCCTGATGAATAGCCAGATAGCGGAAGCCGGAGCCATAAGTCTTCTTGCTGATCCGCCAGAGGCTGTCACCCCGCACAACTGTCGCCGTTTCAATCGCATCAACCACAACCGCCGATGCGTCCTTTACCGTTGCCGCGGGTTCAGGCGTTGCCGCACTTTGCGTCTCGGTTGCAGCTGGTACCTCCGCGACCTTCGGCGCAAAGTCGAACTTCACTTCGGCACGCGACAAAACCTTGCCGGTCGCCGCCTCGACATCGTCCACGCGGACAGTATACGTTCCCGGCGTAATCCCCTTCGTGACTTTCAGCGACCACTTCCCCTCGGCGCCGACCTGTGCGGTATCGAGATAGGTCTCGTTCAGATAAAGCCGCACGCTCGCATCTTTGGCCGCCGTGCCTGAGGCGTACAGCGTCCCCGTATCTTCCGCCTCGACAACAGTAATCGCCACGCCAGCCCGCGCGCCAGTCTCCGCCTGCGCCTGCACCTGAACTTGCACCGTCGCGCCAGACGACGGCAATTTGTTTACCGCGAGATCCCCCGCAGCCGTCAAATCCGGCGGAATTGGAACAAGAATTTCTGTCGCCTTGCCCGGCTCGGACAGCGCCACAACAACATTGCCCTTCGAAGTATCGGGAACATCCACCGTCACGTCTTGAACCGAGGCTACAATTTTTCCGTCAGCCAGTTTCATCGACAGCGAGAGACTGTGCGCTCCCGGCTTCAAGGCGGGCGGGATGACAACAAACTGCCCAGTCTCTTTCAGATCAACCGTCTCGGATGGCTTCCCGTTGATCATCAGCGTCACGGTGCTATCCGGCTCCCCGCGCCCGGCGACGACAACCTCACCCGTCGGCTCGACGCGAACCGTATCAAAACTCGGCGGCATAATCGTCTTTTCCTGAGGCGCAGGCGCTGGCGTCTCGACCGCTTTTGGCGTTTCCGGTGCAGCTTCCGCTACTTTCGGGGCTTCGGGCGCAGGCGCTGGCGTCTCGACCGCCTTTGGCGCTTCCGGTGCAGCTTCCGCTACTTTCGGGGCTTCGGGCGCAGGAGCTTGTTGCACAGGCTCGGCTGCAGGTTGTGCCTCGTCCTTCTTGACTTCAGCCTGCTGCGGTGGCGTGCTTGGATCGACTTTCGGCCCCAAACCGGGAAGCCCGTTCGCATACCAAATCAACCCAACGACAAGAAGCGCAAGAACCCCTGCGAGAAAACGATTGCTCATACTAATCTATCCAACCTCTGAATCACCCTTATACAGCATTTTCTATTAATAGTTTACGCATGCAAGTGCCACATCCAAATATATGCGATAAAAGTGACCAACTCTCCCGCTGGAACCCCAGAAATGTCAAAAATCCAATCCATCTGCGTCTATTGCGGCTCCGGCGACGGCTCGGATCCTGTTTTCACCAATGTTGCCCGCGAATTCGGCATCCACATGGCTGAAGCCGGCATCCGCCTCGTCTATGGTGGCGGCAATGTCGGCCTGATGGGCACCGTCGCCCGCGCCGTCCTCGATCATGGCGGCAAAGTCACAGGCATTATCCCTGAATTTCTCAAACAGCGCGAAGTCATGCTCGACGGCGCGGATGACATGATTGTCGTCCCCGACATGCACACCCGCAAACAACTCATGTTCGAACGCTCCGATGCCTTCGTCGCTTTACCGGGCGGGGTCGGCACGCTGGAGGAACTCGTCGAGCAACTCACCTGGGCCCAACTCGGCCGCCACACAAAACCCATTCTCATGGCGGATATTAACGGCTTCTGGAAACCCCTGCTCGTCCTCTTCGCCCATATGCGCCAATTCAACTTCATCCGCGACGGCTTCGAAGTGAATTATCTCGTCGCCGAGCGAAGCATGGATATTATTCCGATGTTGGAGGCAACTATCGCTTTGCGTGGATTAGATCCCGGAGTGCCTGAGCTTGGCAAACGGCTTTAAGCCACCGCCCCGCTTTTCACCAACCGGTACGTGATCGAGTCGATCAATGCCTGAAAAGAGGCGTCGATAATGTTGGCCGAGACCCCCACCGTGGTCCAGCGCTCGCCTTTGCCGTCTGCTGTCTCGATCAGCACGCGGGTGACGGCGTCCGAGCCGCCCTGAAAAATCCGTACCTTGTAATCCACCAGCTCCATATCCTTGATATAACGCTGATATTTTCCCAGATCCTTGCGCAAGGCCACATCCAGCGCGTTCACCGGCCCATTGCCTTCCGCCGCTGAAATCAGGGTCGCGCCATCCACCTCGACCTTCACAAACGCTTCCGCAACCGTTTCCGCCTGCCCGTTTTCGGCAAACCGCCGCTCGACATTCACGCTGAAACGCTGCACGCGGAAAAATTCCGGCACCTCGCCCAGAATGCGCTTCGCCAGCAGATAAAACGACGCATCCGCCCCCTCATAGGAATAGCCCAGCGCCTCGCGTTCCTTCACCTCGTCAAGCACCCGCGAGACACGCGGATCATCGCGTCGCACCACAATCCCGAGCCGCTCGAGTTCGGCGAGAATATTGGAGCGCCCCGCTTGGTCCGACACCAGCACCATCCGGCGATTGCCCACGCTCTCGGGCGCTATATGCTCATATGTCTTCGGATCTTTCGCCACCGCCGACGCATGAATTCCCGCCTTCGTCGCAAACGCCGACGCACCCACATAGGGCGCATGCCGGTTCGGCGCGCGATTGAGAATTTCATCCAGCGCGCGCGAAACCTGCGTCAGGCCCGCAAGCCCCTCCTCCGACACATTGATCGCAACCAGCGCCGCGAAATCCGGCTTCAGTTTCAATGTCGGAATGATCGTCGCGAGGTTGGCATTGCCGCACCGCTCGCCCAGTCCGTTCAGCGTTCCCTGCACCTGCCGCACGCCCGCGCGCACCGCCGCGAGCGAATTCGCCACCGCCTGCCCCGTATCATCATGCGCGTGAATGCCGAGATGCGAGCCCGGAATATGCAACGCAACCTCCCGTACAATCCGCTCGATCTCGTGCGGCAGCGTGCCGCCATTCGTGTCACACAACACCACCCACCGCGCACCCGCCTGATAGGCTGCGACAGCAACCGACAATGCATATTCCGGATTGGCCTTGTACCCGTCAAAGAAATGCTCGCAATCGAGCATCACCTCGCGTCCGCGCCCATGCACCGTCGCGATACTGTCCGAAACCGAGTCGAGATTTTCCTCGAGCGTGCACCCCAGCGCCACATGCACCTGATAATCCCACGCCTTGCCGACGAAACAAATCGCATCGCATGTCGCATCAAGCAGCGCGGCAATGCCCGGATCATTCGAGGCCGAACGCCCCACCTTTTTCGTCATGCCGAACGCCGTAAACCGGGCCGCCTTGGTCCGCTTCTTCGCAAAAAACGCAGTATCGAGCGGGTTCGCACCGGGATAACCGCCCTCGACATAATCAATCCCCAACCGGTCGAGCAGACCGGCAATCTGCACCTTGTCCTCGAGCGAAAAATCAACACCCGTCGTCTGCGCCCCGTCGCGCAGCGTGGTATCAAACAGAAAGAGGCGATCGGGCTTTGACATCATCAAACCTATTGGTGAACCGATGGAGAAGAAGCAACAAGTGTTTTGGTCATCGTCGTATTGCCGAGCCATTCATCGCCGAGAATAACAGTGTTCCGCCGCTCGGCCACAAATCCCCGCGCCTCGAAAAACGGCCGCGCCGTATCGCTCGCATCCGCCGTGAGCCTTTTGGCCCCGCGCACGCCTGCGAGTTTCTCGACCGCCCCCACGAGCAACGTTGCAATCCCCTGCCGCGCCACGCCGGCCGCCACATAGAGCATGTCAATCTCTTCTGTGCCCTTCAGCGATACAAACCCCGCGGGCAATCCGCCAATCGTCGCCACCAGCGTCAACATCCCCTGAAGCCGCGCCCCGAACGTCTGCTCGTCCTCGGCAACCGACATCCACGCCTCGATCTGCCCCGGCGAATAATCCTCCGCTGCGAGTTCCTCGATGCTGCTGCAAAAAATCTTCACAAGCATCGCCACATCCGCCGGCAACATAGGCCGCAAAGCAGGAGCCACCCCCGTCACCGCTTCACCTCCCACGTTGTCATAAACATCGATGCACAAAGCGACATACCCTCCCACCTTCCTTCTCCCGTCCGGGAGAAGGTGGTCGCGGAGCGACCGGATGAGGGGCTGGAGCCCATCGCATTGAACGCTAGGCCCTCACCCGTCTGCTCCGCAGACACCCTCTCCCTGAGGGAGAGGGATGACATTGCACACACCAAAATCATCGCTTCACCTCCCACTCGGTCGTAAGATTCCCGTCCGCATCCTTGCCATCTTTTAACTGGACACGCATCGCCACGAGTTCATCGCGGATACGGTCGGATTCAGCAAAATTCTTAGCCTTCCGGGCTTCGATACGGGAAGCGATGATTTTTTCTACCCGCTTATCAAATTCAGCGCTTGTTTCATTCCCAACATATAAATATCTCTCTGGAATGATCGATGTTTTAATCCCCTTTTTTTCAAGAGCTAATTTCATTGTTTGCGCTTGTTGAATATAATTGTTCGCAGTTAACGCACGGAAATTCTCAATTTGAATGTTCTCTTCCGATCCCGGCAAAATTTGAGGTCCGCTTTCAAACATGTTTACGATAAAGCCGGATTGGAAAAAGACAGGCTTGTCCATTTGTGGAAAACCTACAAACCCAAGCGTACTGGCAAACACTTTGGCTAAATTTAAATCTGTTTGACCAAGATGGGATAACTCTCCAAGCCTCATAAGTGCCGATGACGTATTCAAGTCATCAGATAATAATTCGACAACTCTATGATCAATGAATTCGGGTTTCGGTATCAAATAATGATCAACGACGCCAAAATCATTAAGACGTTCCGACCAGTTTAATAAAGTAAATTTAGCTCGTTCAATAGAACTCGCCTGCCAATCTAACGGCGTTCGGTAATGGGTTTCCAACATGACAAACCTCATGACGGCACCAGCATTCAATTTTAAAAGCTCGAAGATTGTAAAAAAATTCCCGAGGCTCTTGGACATTTTCTGTCCCTCGACCTGCAGAAACCCATTATGCATCCAGACATTCGCCATCACATCCGTGCCGAAAGCGCAGCAGCTTTGCGCAATCTCGTTCTCGTGATGCGGAAACACCAGATCAATCCCGCCGCCATGAATATCAAACGTCTCACCCAGATAACGATGGCTCATCGCCGAGCATTCAATATGCCAGCCCGGGCGGCCATAAATCGAAACCGTTTCACCCGCCTCGCTGAACGCCGCCGACCATCCCGGCTCCGTAGCGGCGGATTCCTTCCACAACACGAAATCCGCCGGGTTGCGCTTATGCGCTTCCAAAGCCACCCGTGCCCCCTCGATCTGCTCGTCGAGCTTGCGGTTCGACAGCGCGCCATAGGCCGGCATCGACCCGACCGCGAACAACACCTCGCGCCCCTGCGCGCCTGCAGCAATATAGGCATGATCCGTGTTCAAGAGACGCTGGATAATCTCCACCATCTCCTTGATATTGTCGGTCGCCCGCGGCTCCACCGTCGGCTCAAGGCACCCCAACGCCTTCACATCCGCATGAAACTGCTGCGCCGTGCTCTCCGTCACCTTCCGGATCGCCTCATTGAGCGGCAGCTCGGGATAATCCCGCGCCGCGCGATCATTGATCTTGTCATCCACATCCGTAATGTTCCGCACATATTTGACATGATCCTCACCATAGACATGGCGCAGCAACCGGAACAGCACGTCAAACACAATCACCGGTCGCGCATTGCCGATATGGGCAAAATCATACACGGTCGGCCCGCACACATACATCCGCACATTCGCCGGATCGATCGGCGTGAAGGGCTCTTTCTTGCGGGTCAGCGTATTGTAAAGCGTGATCGACATGGGTTTTCCTGCCTTGGCTGGCTCTCGGAAACCTTTGCTCTAGGGGTAGAGAAAAACGGCTCCGGCCAGCAAGAACGCTAGCGGATAATAATCCGGATGAGAATAATCGGACAGTGCGCGGTTTTCATACCCCCACAATGCTCCCCAAAGCTCAAACCGTCAAGACGGGCCCCATGCGATTCCCGAAATGCACGCATAAGATTTAAATACAAAAAATACACGCATTGATTGAAATTTTAACCATTCGGTGACGAACCGCATGAGAAGAAACCCCGATACACTCATTATTCGGGTTTTCCATGCCACACCATCGCCTTCTCGTCGCGCTGTCACTCGCCCTCCTGCTCCTCGCTGCGCAAAATGCCGAGGCCGCCCCCGCGACAAAAGACTTTATTCTGCCTGCCGATGACGGCTACGGGATGGATGACTGCCTCGCCGAAGCCGGCACCTGCGGCCAGCTGGTTGCGGACGCCTGGTGCAAAGCGAATGGTCTCGCGAAATCAATCGCTTATGGCCCGATTGACCCCGCCGATATGACCGCCTCGATCAGCACAGCCAAGATTTCCCGCACGACCCCCGCGGCCTATAGCGTCACCTGCGAAGCCCCTCAACCCTGAGGATTACGTGCCGCACACCTTGACCTCGCTTCACCGGAGTGAAAAGAACATTCCGTCTCACCATTTTTCTGACGTGATTATCTGCGATACGGCAGCGAATGGACGACGCGGAGCCACAATGTCTGCTGCCAGCCGGATAACCCTGTTTCTGATCGCTTTCGGCGTGTTCAGCGCCGATGCAGCCTATGCGCAGCAATCCGCTTATTGTGACAGGCTCCGGACAGAACTCTCCGCCGTCGAATATTCGCTGGCCAACAGCGCCAATACCGACAGCGCCGCCACCCTCAAAAAGACCCAGCGCGATCTCGACCGCACCGTCACCTATTATCGGTCGATCGGATGTCAGGACGCTCGGATCCCCCTTTTCTCCGCGCCAAAGCCTGAGCAATGCGCATCGCTCGAAGCGCAGATCGGGCGGCTTGAAGCCAACCTCAATTCACTGCAGCAAGAAGCGTCCCGCTCGATTGACGGCGGCCTGCAGCAGCGCCGCAACGATCTCAAAGCCGGCCTCGAGCAGAATTGCAATCCGAACGGTACAGCAAAAGCTGAACCGAAGGGGTTGTTGGAAACACTCTTTGGCGCCCCCGCCTCGACACTCGATGCGTCCGAAATGCCCGAGGGCGAGGCTGGCGCATCGGGCGAAGCCTTTGCAGGCGGGTATCGCACCATTTGCGTTCGAACCTGTGACGGCTTCTTCTTCCCGATCAGGCAAAATGGCGCATCGACATCAACGGAAATAGATGCCGAACTATGTCGTGCCTCTTGCCCCAATGCCGAGGTCCAACTCTTCCTTCAACCCCTCGAAAAAGAGGTTGATACGGCGATGTCGGTCGATGGCACGCTTGCCTACACCGCTTTGCCGAATGCGTTCCGCTACCGCACAAGTCTTGAACCAACCTGCGGCTGCCGTCCAACGGATAAAACTTGGGCAGAGACACTTGCCGATGCCGAGCGCATCCTCGGTATGGCCGGTGAAACGGATGGCGCCGTCTCGGAGTTGCGAGCGCAAGAGCTCTCCCGTCCGCGCGAACTCAAAGCGCAAAAATCGAAAACAAAATCAAAAACACAAATTGTAAATCCCGACCCGGCAGAGTCGGCACCGGTCCTGCAAAACACCGCGCAAGCCAATCTGAATATCATCCCGCTCGGCCAGGGCGAATACCGCGAAGTCATAGGCTCCGACGGTATCAAACGCCGCGTCCGCGTGCTGATTGTCCCCGCAGCCGATATTCCTTAACGCGCCTTGAGCCGTTCCGTCGCACGCGCCCGCCCGATCAGCGGTAACAGCGCCTTCAATTCCGGCCCGTGCTCGAGCCCTGTCAAAGCAAGGCGCAGCGGCATGAACAAATCCTTTCCCTTCCTGCCTGTTGTCGCCTTCACACTGCCCGTCCATTCCGCCCACGTCTCGCCGGACCATGGCTCCTCCGGCAACGCGCCAAGCGCGGCTTCCAGAAACGCCCCGTCCTCGACCACAGGCTCCATCGGCCCGTTCACAATGTTCCACCACTGCCCGACCGCGTCGAACCGCGAAATATTGCCCCTTACCGCCAGCCAGAAGGCTTCCCCGCCCGCAATCCCCATCGCGGTCAAACGCGGAGCGGCAACGCCATAGTCCATGCCATGCAACAGCCGTGCATTCAGCCCCTCAAGCTCGTGATCATCAAACTTCGCCGGCGCACGCGAGAGCCGGTCGAGCTGGATCAGCGATCCGAGTTCTTCCAGTGTAGCAATCGGCCTGATCGCTTCCGATGACCCGACAAGCACCGCGAGCGATGCCGCCGCCATCGGCTCAAGCCCCGTCTCCCGCAAGGAGCCGAGCGAAAAATGCCCGAGCCTTTTCGAGAGCCCCTCGCCACTCGCCGTCGTCAACAAATTATGATGCCCGAAAATCGGCACCCTCCCGGCCAGAACTTCGAACAATTGGATCTGGACGCCCGTATTCGTCACATGATCCTCGCCACGAATAATATGCGTCACACCCGTCGCGATATCATCCACAACGGATGGCAACGTATAAAGATAACTCCCATCCGCGCGGATCAGAACAGGATCGGACAATGACGCACAATCGACATGCGCCGGCCCGCGCACCAGATCGTGCCACGCGACCGAACGATGATCGAGCAAAAACCGCCAATGCGGCTTGCGTCCTTCCGCCTCGAAACGCTCGCGCTCCTCGGGCGTCATTTTCAACGCGGCACGATCATAGACCGGCGGCAGATTGCGCGCCGCCTGCCGCTTCCTCCGCCTGTCGAGTTCGTCTTCCGTCTCGTAGCACGGGTAAAGCCTGCCCATGCCGCGCAATCTCTCCGCCGCCTCGTCATACAGGCTCACCCGCTCCGATTGCCGGATTGTCAGATCGGGATGAACGCCGAGCCATGTCAGATCTTCCGCAATTCCGTCGGCAAAGGCGCGGGTTGACCGCTCCAGATCCGTATCATCATAGCGCAGGATAAATTGCCCGTTCCCCTTCCGCGCAAACAGATAATTCAGGAGCGCCGTCCGCGCATTCCCGATATGGATCCGCCCCGTCGGCGACGGTGCAAAACGTACAATTGGAGAAGTCATCAAAAATCCACCACATCAGTGCTTGTTGCCCCGGACGCCTTGAAGAGACGGGCATCGGGTTCGTGCGCCGCCAGTCCCAGATCACGGAACCGGTTGACGATCGGATAGCGCCGGTCACGCCCGAAATTCTTGACCGTAATCTTCACGCCCGGCGCGGATTGCCGCCTTTTATACTCGGCCAGATACAGCAAACGCTCGATCTTCCGCACCGTTTCCACATCAAAACCAAGCGCGACAATCTCGGAGACCCGCATTTCCTTCTCGACCAGACATTCCAGAATGCCATCAAGCACCTCGTAAGGCGGCAAGGAATCCTGATCCGTCTGGTTTTCCCGAAGCTCCGCCGTCGGTGCCTTCGTGATAATCCGCGCCGGAATCACCTCGCCCCCGGGCCCCGCCGCAAAGACAGGCTTCCAGCTATTTCGCAACGCCGAGAGCCGGTAGACCTCCATTTTGTAGAGATCCTTGATCGGATTAAACCCGCCATTCATGTCGCCATAGAGGGTCGCATACCCCACCGACATTTCCGACTTGTTGCCCGTGGTCACAACCATCGGCCCGAATTTGTTGGAAATCGCCATCAGGATCGTGCCACGCGCCCGGCTTTGCAAATTTTCTTCCGTAATATCCCGCGCCCGCCCCTCAAACACTGGCTTGAGCAAGGCCTCGAACCCCTCAACAGCTTCCGCAATCGGCAATGTGTCATAGCGGATCCCGAGCGCCTTCGCACAGGCCGCCGCATCTTCAAAACTTTCCGACGATGTGAACCGGAACGGCAGCATCACCGCATGAACCCTGTCCGCACCAATCGCATCCACCGCCATCGCCGCGCACAGAGCCGAGTCGATCCCGCCCGACAATCCAAACACAACACCCGGAAACCGGTTCTTCTCGATATAATCCCGCAATCCGAGCACGCACGCGGCATAATCCGCTTTGTCATGTTCCTCGATCAGCGCCATCGTCCCGCGCGCGCATTCCCAACCCGCAGGGCCTTTGGTCCAGTCAACAATCTCGACCGTCTCGACAAAGGCCGGCAGCTGGCACGCCAGCGCCGCATTCGCATTCAGTACGAACGAGGCCCCGTCAAACACCAATTCATCCTGCCCGCCGAGCTGGTTCAGGTACACCAGCGGCAACCCGCTCTCGGTCACCCGCGACACCGCAATATTCAGCCTGATATCCGCCTTGTTGCGCAAATATGGCGAGCCATTCGGCACAAACAAAAGCTCCGCCCCCGTCTCCATCAGGCATTCGACAACGTCCGGCCCCCAAATATCCTCGCAGATCGGCACCCCGACCCTCACCCCGCGCACCATGATCGGGCCGGGCATCGGGCCCGCTGCAAACACGCGCTTCTCGTCGAAAACCGAATAGTTCGGCAGATCAACCTTGAACCTCACAGCCTCGATCCGCCCCGCATCCAGCAGCACGAACGCATTATAAACAAGGCCGTTTTCCGCCCATGGCAGCCCGATCAGCACCGCAGGTCCGCCATCCGCCGTCTCGCGCGCCAAAGCCTCGCACGCAATTCGGCAGGCATCCTGAAATGCCGGCTTCAACACCAGATCCTCCGGCGGATATCCCGCCAGAAAAAGCTCGGAGAACATCACCACATCGGCAGAATGCCGCGCAGCCTCGGCCCGCGCCGCGCGCGCCTTTGCAAGATTGCCGTCAACATCGCCGAGTGTCGGATTGATCTGGGCGAGCGCGAGGCGGAGTTTTGAAACCGGAACTGTCATAGGCACGCTTTAGCGCGCCCGAAGATCAACGGCAATCCGGTTGCAGGAATTTGACAAAAATTACGCAACCCCCCTCACCCGAACCGGTAACAATCCATCATCAACACGCCATATTGCTGGCTCGTATGAATCCGCATCCCCCGCGCACCGGCACCGGCGGCGCCCATGGCCACGAAAAGCGGCAGCAAATGTTCTTCCGTCGGATGGTTCCGCGCACCATTTGGCGCCCCTGTGCGATACGCCACCAGCGCCTCCGTATCCCCCGCCTCGATCCGCGCATCGAGCCAGTCGCCGAAACTCTTCACCCAGTCAGGCACGGGCGAATCGATCCGGTACTGCCCTTTGAAAAACTCGTGCAGATTATGCGTCGCAGCCCCCGACCCGATGATCAGCACACCGGAATCCGCGAGCGGCTTCAACGCCTGTCCGAGTTTGAAATGATACGCCGCGCCCTTGTCCGGCTGCACGGAAAGCTGCACCACGGGAATGTCCGCCTGCGGCCGCATCAGCGATAACGGCACCCATGTGCCATGGTCATAGCCGCGCGACGCATCCATCTGCGGCTCAAATCCGGCCTCGCTCAAAAGCGCGAACGCCTCAGCCGCAACCGCGGGAGAACCAGGCGCCCCATAAACGATCTCGCGCAATTCCGG